>NZ_FR883109.1:19869-112467 GCF_000435115.1 Bacteroides sp. CAG:633
TCTGAACTCATGCCCATTATGAAAAGCCTGTACTAATGCCCATAACCGTTTGCCTTCCTCCAAACTGATTTTAATATGTTTTGAAGTTTCAATCAGATCGTTTTTAATTCTCAATGATGTGTCCCACCCAAATTTGACCCAAAATTCAGAGCTTGGGTTCCATGTCTGTTTATCGTTTGCTTTCCATTTTTTCAGATTCTTAGCATCTTCCTGAAGCAATTTCTTCTTGTTTGCAAGTGCTTGTTTAGCTTTTGCCTTGTTGATTTTTTCGAGCCTTTCCGGTTCTTGCTTTACCACATCAGATCCATAGAATTGAGATATAATATTCTCGATATTTTCATAATTGATTTCGTCTAAAGCTCTAATCAAATTGAATAAATACAAATAACTCGCTGCCTTTTCAGGAGTTTTGGTACAGTTAAAACAAGCGTCAATCGCTCTTTTAGAAGCGTTCAGATATGTATCAATATCAGGCTGCCATACAGGAGGCAGATAAGAATTAACACCCCATTTTTGTTTTTTATTCAATTCCCAAAATTTAATCCATCTGTCAATTTCTTTAATCAGGCTTAATATCTGAGGTTTATAGTCTCTGGATATAGCCTTCACTTCTTTTTGCATCAAAGTCTCAATCTTGACTATCTTATTACAAACAGCTTTAATTGCCTGGGAATATCCATATTGGTATTTGTCACCAATAGTGTTGGGTGTATCAGCACCACTTGTACTGAAAATTGTTGAACCAAAAGGAATGGATGATTTGACAACCCCTTGATGTTTTGATGTGGTGTTAGAATATGAGTTATCGTTTAAGACATACGCTTTCTCTCCACGTTTATTAAATACTATTTGACCACATATAAAATGTGCTCCATAAGAATATATTGTATTGTTATGAAAATAAAAATTATCCTGGGAATTACGCGCTTCTTCCTGAGCTTGATGTGCCCATAAATGAGCGACTTGGTGTATATCTGAAAAAACTGTTCTCATAATTGTTACGCTTTTAAATGAATAGATAATGTTGTTTTATATGGTGTGAATAGTTGTCCATTTTTACCCTTGTTTAACATAAAAGGGCCATCCCAGAAAACTAGGACAGCCCTTTTATAAAGGATGATAACAAACAACTGTTATGGACGATTATATCTTAATCCATCCGTATGGATAAACCACTTCTTCAATTTTCCATTTGGCTTTTTGACTTTTTCTATATCAACTGTTAACCAATGAATAGCACCTTCGCCAAACTTAATTTCAGCTTCAGTCGGGTGTCTCCAATACTCAATTGTTGTTTTTTCTTTATTCATAAATTGTAACTAATTTCATTAACATTAAAATCAGTGTTATACTGGCGATTGTATTCTTCTACACTACATTCAGGAATATAAGAATCACCTTGAAATTCAAATTGTTGTTTATCTAATAAGGCTTTTATATCACCATCACCAGACACTATTGCATCAATTTCTTGTTTAGTGCCGGATAAAACGATTCCAGCCCTTAACCATACAGAACGTTCATGTTCTATATCTGAAGGCGCAACTGTATTGTATTTCTTGGCCAACAACTCCAATTTTTCTTCAATAAAATGATCCAATAACTCATAGTAGTCATTGTTCTCGGTATATTGGTATGGTCCATAAATATCCCCAAACTCACTTGTCCAGTTTTGTATTATTTTAAACGCCTCCTGTCTGCTACAATCCAACAAATCAGTAATACGTAATACAGTTTGCGTAGATATTTCCTGAAGGTTCAATAAGTAGTCCGATTCAGAACCTGTTAAATGACCTACTTCTATGCCTACAAAGCTATCTTGTAAAGCTTGTTCTAATGCGTCTTTAGATTCAATCAGCCCTTCACTATCATCGTCATATAAAACATATAACTCCATCAGTTGATGTTCCCAAATAAATTGAGCTTCTTTTTTTGAAACGATGCGCCATACAAAGCCATCTTTATTTACTTTAATTGTTTTTCTATTCATAACTAATATTGGGGTCTTCTAATAATTCATGTGATTCCAACTGCCGATATTCATGCCATCCATCCATATCATTCAAACCTGTCAAATACGCTTGCTGTTCTTCCGGTGTATCAAAACTCCTAACAATGTGGCTATACCCTTCATAACTATCTACAAATTCTTGAAAACTGCCGTTTTCGTACGCTCTAACTGCATCTTGTCCAAACAAAACATTAGTAGAAAAATCTGATTTAACAGAATCAACAGTGCTTGTGGCAGGCAAATAATCCAAGATATATGACAAGTGTCCAGCAAAAACTTCATCACATGAAAATTGTACCGGATTACCATATTCCTTATCTTCTCCTTCCAAACACAATATATTGTTTTTAACATAAGCTTTGGTAATCACAACATCCATCGGATTAGGGCAAATACTATCTATATTCACAGCAATAATAGGATAGCTATCACTATTTACATCCCATTCGTAAAAGCCTCCATGTGCTTGAATTGCTTCAAACACTTCTTTATATTCCATTTGTTTAATTCTTTTAACTAAACAATAAAAATCAGTATGTTCCATCATCGGTGTTTTTAATTGTTTGTAATATTCAGGAAACTCCATAGCAAGCGTTTCTGGATCCAAATAATCTTCCGGTTTTAAGGTGTGATTCGTATTAAAGGCATCGGCACCTAAATCATCTACATTCATTTCTTGACGGGCTTCATCTATCCAAGATAATGTTCCACAACCACAACATTCCGGGCATTGATCAGCACCACATGGCAACAACATAATTGCGCCACATTGCGAACATTTTACCCAATCTCCGTGTAATATATTATTGTATATTTTTGTTTTCATTGTTTTTTTAATATTATCTCCATTCAGTATAATAACTCTGGTCATCATCTTCACATTCCTGTTGCCATTCGGATGGTGTAAAATGTTTATATAAACATTGGTCACAACAATAATATGCCACTCCCATACTTACACAATACCCTTCACACATTAACGATCCACATTCAGAACACCTTCTACAAGGATGAGAGGAATTCCACCAATAATCTACAAAAGCTTCAGCAATCACATCTTTACTAGTATTGTCATCCCATTTGTCTAAATAGAATTCCGCAAATTCCTGCAATTCTCCATCTGTATAAAGTTCTTTTTCAGAACCATTGACAGCGTTTGACAAACGTTGTAATATTATCTGAGAGGTTATCATATCAATACATTAAATCATCATGTAAATTATTAGGGCATCGTTCATCAAACCAATGCCATACATCAAACTTTGAAGTGCCAGCAGGAAAAGATAAAAAATCCGCTTCAATTTCATCATCATTGTTGACAGGGTAATTTTCAAAAGCCTTCCAAAGTTGTCGTAAAGTATATAATTCTACAAATTCTTTGCAACAATCACAATAATTGTCGTATTCTTCATCAAATCCCGTACAATGATTATAAACTTCGTGTGTATTAGGATTAACCCACATTTGTGCTCTTACATTTGTACTTCCGCAATTAGTACAGTATCTAGTTTTATCTAAATCTTTTCCCATAATTTAATTTATAATTCAGTTTCCCAATACAAAACTCCATGAGCCAGTGCAATATCGTATGGGGTAATATCTTCTTCTGTTTTGCAAGACGTATAAGACAATACCTTTTCTTCCACACAACTCCATCGCTTTGCTTCTTCGGTTGTAGGATAAAGCAAAATCAATCGCGGATGATTATCATACCGGCGTTCGATAGCACACCCATCATAAAAATCCATAACAACTAAATGTTCTTCATCATTTCCGAATATACGCTCATCAACCAATAAGATTTCTAAAATCTGACTACAATCCGATTTTTTAGTTTTAAAGTGTTCTATATGTTGTTCAGTTGGAGTCCATACAAAATCATCTGCTTCAAATGACTGCTCCGTCATATCCAAGTTTAATTCTGCAATTGGCCCCATCCATTGAATCATATCCAAATTATATTGGCAATGTTCGGTCAAAAAATCTTCAATTTCTCCATTATATTTTTCTTCTATAAAAGCTTCATCAACTGTAATAATATCAACAGAATTGCAATTGAAATCTAAAACCGCTATTTTCATCTTTATATATTTACGTTAAACTTACACAAATACATTCATTTCCAACTTCATACTCATGGTATTCGCCATTCCAATGGTTTAATACTGAACACCACCCATCCATAGGAACAATGGAATCCAACCATTCTTTTAAAGATTCTTGTGTTCTACCAGCAGAAACAGCTTCTCTCCAAAAATATTCATATTCACTATCGTTATGAACTGTGTCTTCAGCGATTTGTATTAATTCATCTTCGGTTCCCAAATAATATTGAGTACCGTTGGCTGTGTATAGTTGTAAATCGGAATCTTCAATATTAAAAGTGTCATTCAAGTCACCAAATGTATATTTCAAGTGCATCCCCAAAGCGATAAAACGCATTGCTTCAGACCTGTCACATTGACGTAAATCCATAACCTGTTGAATAATACATTCATCTGCCACAAAATCTTCATTCCCCATATCGAATACAGGGTTTAATTCTGAGGATAATGACTTTTCTTCTTGTTCAATAAGGTCGCATAGTGAATCAATTTGTTGCTCTATATCAACTGGCAGCTCATCATGCAACCATCCAGACCCATATTTATAACCACGGTCATTGTATAATCCATGTATTGCTAAAAACAAATACTTAACATAAAGGTCATCAATTTGATGTGATAGCCCATGAGCGGTAAGTCCCAAAATATATACAATAGGGTTGTCACTCATATATTTCAATATAATTGTCTTGACACCCTCAATATAATCAGGATATATTTGGAGTGATTTGCAGAAAATATCCCAATTAGTTTTATCAAACCGTTGTCTGTGCTCTTTATCGTAACCAATAAATAAATCAACGAATTTATTGTAATCATTTCTATACTCTTGACTATTCAAATAGTCATCTTGTTTCACAGTTCCGGCAGACATATTGTTCAAATGATATTTATGCCAAATATCCAATAACTGTTTTTGACCTGGTGTTCTTGGAGCTATATATTCATAACATTGTCCACATGAGCAACCACCTTCACCAGTAACAGACAATTCGTATTTATTATTCAATTCCTGCAATGTGGCTCTACTTCGTTGAATATTTAAAGAATTGTTACGCAATTCAAAATTAACAACCCATCTAGTGTGGGTTGTATCTCTAAAGATGACTGTACGTTTATACATAATATCGTTTGATTTTTGATTAATCTTGTTTTAATTCATACACTCTTAATAACACGCAATCAGCTGGTAATCCAAATTTAGGATTACTGGAAAAGTATGGAGATTCTAAAGATTCTTTATCCCAATCAAAAACATACCCATTAGGGATAGCTTCGTCCAGATCTGCCAAAAACTTGTTGATATTATCTATATCTTCATTTTCAAGTCCTGAAAAATCTCCATTTTCAATAGCACATATCGCATAATTTGGAATACTATATGAATCATACATATTGTCTTCGTCATATATGAATGATTCTACATTCCAAAAACAAAAATCTTCATCAGCTTCAACAGGTTGGTTTTCATTAAGTTCTGTAACTTCACAATCGTGGGTAACGTCCTTTAATTGTCTTTCTTCATCTTCATCATCCACAGCAATAACACACTCATTTTTACGAGGCCCTACAATCTTAAAATATTTAGGATAATCAGATATGCCAGCCCATGATTTTACAGTATCAAAATCAAACCAGAACAAATCATTGAGTTGGGTGTCGGTCATACCCTCTGGATAAACCTCATCTAAAGTTCTTTCTATATCGTCCCACTGTGCATCTTTAATTTGTACTTTATCGCCTATTTTTAATTCCTTTTTCATATTATTCTTGATTTTCTTGTTGGTACTTTTTATATCTTTCACGGGCCGCAAACGCTTCTTTAACAGCGGCTTCCAAATCATCGAAATGTAAAGGAGTTATCTTAGCAAAATATGCTATCTGTTGAGTTCGATAACAACAATTACTCACCAAAGTTCTGGGCATACCAAACAAGGCGTTTTTAACGAAATAGTCATCACTTCTTACTTCAAAATATTTAGATAATAGCTCAATTGCTTTATTACCCTGCTCGATAGCTTCATCTAAAGTATCATAAATACCAATTGTGATGGTACGTGTTGTATATCCACCCACATCTTCATTGACGGGCCTATCTTCATATCTCAATTCGATTGTAACCAATCGTTTAGGCTCTTTTATATTGTTCTCTTTATTCATTTTTGTCAATTTTGGTTTCTTCAAACACTCCAGTATAAAATCTTAAATCTTCCCAAAAACCATTGTTACAATACGATTCTCCCATTTTAGACGCTATCTTTTTCATAGCTGAATCACTTAAACTATCTGGGTTTAACCCTATTTCCTTCAGGTCGTCCCTCGAAAGGACGCAAACTACAAATTCTTTTTGCATAACCATTCTCCCTTCGTGCCATTTTATATTTTACACAAAATCTTGAAAATATTCTGCATCGTGCATTCTCACAATAGCTTCATATTCGCCGGCAGACAAAAAATTTAATTCTTCCTCAATTTGAGCAATATTATCTGTGTGAGGGTTATATTCATCCATACATCCGAACTCCCAAGTCTTTTCATTGGCAAGAGATTGCTCCAGCATTGATTGATATTGCGTCCAATCTATCGCTCTACACAAAGCATCCAAATCATCAATGTCTGGGATATTTACATTTCTTGTATTCATAACCTATCTGTTTAAGTGTTTGATAATTAATTGAATAAACTCACTCAATACTGGTATTTTATTAACTGTTCTTTGTCCTTGACATGAAATTATATGTTCAAAAACAACAACTTTATCGTTTTGACTTTCTTGCAATTTTTTAATTCTGCCGGACCAAATTCTTTGGTATATGATGCCTAATTCATCTTTCTCAATTCTACATAACTCAAATCCTGACCAATAAAAACATTTCGCTGTTTCATCGTTCCAATACAAAATGTTGGCAATAGCATCTAATGGGTTTCTCATCAATGCAATACGCCATGATTCTGAACGAAACATTTTATCCATTTGTGTAGGTCCAATAAGAGCAAGGGACGTGCCATGTTCACGCACCATCCATAAAAACGGCTCATCGGTATCCTGCAATTGAGCCACATCATATTTCTCAAAATCCTGTTTACACAATCGTGTGTCAAACAGTTCAGATCGCATTTTGTCAATTATTAGTTGTTCCATAATATTAATTATTATCCCATTCTTCAGGGTGTTGTTGCAAATATTCTCTTAACTCTTTTTCATATTCTTGCTCTGCAACTATTTCAGCCACAATAGAATCACCTTTGTTAACCCAAAAATCTGCCAGAACATCAATATCCACACATTCAGGATGGTCATTTAAAATACGTTCTTTAATATCATGTGGTATAGAATCTGCGACATCACACACATATTCCATTTGACAGGCACGTATTATCATTACAACCAATACTATACCCAACACTATTTTACAAATCTGTTTCATTGATTTTTCGTTTTCTATCATACAATTCTAAAGCACGCTTAACCAACAAATCCTGATTAACATCGCTCAGATTCGCAAAAAATTCTTCAGTAGCACCATATTGTATATGATTATGACAGTATGAGCACCACTTATTCCAAATATGTTGCCATCCACAATTAGACTGTGCAAACACAATTTGGCATTCTTGTTTATTCCAGGTATTCCACATATAGTAGAAAAAACTGGCTATATCATTACGTTTCATATACTTAGTGCATTATATTCAGGCCATGTTTCAAATCTATCATGTACACTGATAGGGTACGAGTGTCCCACCATATCAATAAATGAAGCGTCACTAGAACAAATATAATTTCCACCGGCACAATAATGGCCTTCATTATCAGGGCGTTTAAACACCATTTCTGCCCATACATAATTATTGGATTTTTTGAGATACACACATTTGTCTTCCAATGCGTCAAATCTATCGCCTGTATTTTTAGCAGATTTTTCTTTTAACCATTCGCGGATTTGTTCTTTTGACACGCTTTCTCTAAACACATACAGAAAATCATATTTAGAAGTTGGGCCATTATTACTGCAATCACTTCCAGCACTTCTTAGAACAAACCCCAATTCAAAATTTCTCATAAGGCTAATCATTTTTTGTTTAAATCACTTTCTTCTTCTACACTCCCTACATAGCAATCCAAATAATAATTTTCTTGTTCTTCTGTAGGATTGTCTACGCTTACATTGTATTTTTCACAATATTTACACCAGCTTTCGGTATATTCCATGTTCTTACAACTAAATAGGCATGTCATAACCAATATTAATTGCACATATTTTATGATTTTCATACCACTGCATGACAATATCTTTTCTACACGCTTAGTAATACGTTTACGCTTCATATTATCAATTCTTAAAAAGGTCATACACAGTTTTGCGTCTCACAGATACATTTTGCGATTTAGGCACAAAGAATGTCATACTCATATTAGAAATAGACACAATTTTCACGCTCGTTCTTGAAATTCTTGCTCGTTTCATACTTTTAATACTTTTTATTGTTCCCTATTTGATATAAAAATGGCACGCACTGATTTAGTACGTGCCTTCAAAGTGATGCTGAGAGAATCGAACTCTCTATGGCACACCATATTCCAAAAGCATCTCAATCAATCCACCAACACTTTTCTTGTACCTTTGGCAAATCCTTCATGGTTTATGTCATCATACGCATAATACTCATACTTTTTTATGCTACGCTCATAATATCCACGCACAAACAAATTTCCGGTTGGTGTAAAGCGAAAGAAATCTCCTTTACGCACATCTTTTAATTGCACTTGTTTCATAGCTTATGATATAAAAAGAGCGCACTAAATATTTTAGCACGCTCTCCCAATTATATAACCTGTATATTTTACGCAGCCATCTTAGCGTCATACTCAGCACGTTTTTGTGCATTGCCCAGAATATCCCACGCTTCATTAACCATCTGCATTTTCACATTATCCCCACCATTATCAGGATGCGCAGCTTTAGCAGCTTCTTTGTACGCTTTCTTAATCTCTTCAGTGCTTGCATCACGATTTACGCCCAATATTTCGTAATAATTTGCAGCTTTGGCAGCTACTTCTTCAAAATTCAAACGGAACTTTAATACGTCAAAAGATGCTTTTGTAGCAACATGTATTTTCTTCTTAAAATCACGTCCGGCACACTCCAGGTCTTTTTTTGTCGGTATCAAACCAATTCGAGACCACACGCTATTTTCAACGTCCCATCTTTTAGACGTTTTTCCATCACTTGTACGCACTATGATTTCAGCAGGTGTTCCGGCACGTAATTTAGACGCTATTCCACCATTATCCACACGCAGACCAGCCTCTATTGCTTTCACGGTCCAGAATGTTGCCACCACATTTTTCCACACACGGAAAATTTCGTCTTGTGTTTTATCCTTTGGTGTGTACTCATCACCGGCAAAATTCAATCCGCTAAAATGCGTTTCCCCATCACGATTTACGCTTTTATACACCAGTGTTACACCAACCATTTCATTCACATTCATTGCTTCAAATTGCACGCTGTTTAATCTTGTAATTGCTCCCATGATTTACTATTTTTTGGAGTTTTCTGGCAATATCGCCATTGTGGGCAGTCGAGGAATTGAACCTCGACCCACCAAAGTAGGGACACACCAAAAGCCACCACGTTTATACGCAGCAGCCAATCTGTGTCAAAGCCCAAAACTGGAACACGCCACTATTTCACCTTATGACATGCTCCAGGCATACAATTTGTCCGTCACTCAGTAGCGCAACGGTACCGTGCGCCTTGTGTATGAGTGCTCACCAACTGCAACCAAACCGATTGAATTGCAATACTTTACATAAGTTTTGCGCTTATGTGGTAGGTAATTTCCATCGTTACCGTTAAAGCACACTCTGGGCATACACTTTTATACTGTTAGGGTTGCGTTGCGTTGGTGATTATATGGACACACTAAGGGCAGACCATTTTTCTCAGTTCGCATTAGGGGCAGATTTTCACACCTTTGCGTGGGCATCCGTTTTTCGGTATGCAAGTGGCAACTGGGCACACTTATGGCACAAAGTCCACGCTTTTCCCTTTTGCTGCCTGGAGCTACGCACTAATAGCACGCTTTTGTGGCAGACTTATGTATATAGCTCCCCCATAGTGCCAGCGACGGTTTGCATGACAATCTTTAATAACTGACCATTACAGTTATGGGTATTCTTTCCCCAGTACGTAAACCTATCGGTTTCGTTTGGGCGTGCGCTTTTGCTTTCGCTTTCGCACTCCTTTGGCTAAATGTTAAAATTTCCTGTCTGTTTTGTACTTTCGTTTTTACAGGTGAAACAATATGTTATTAATCACTTTTTTGTCTGTTTGCGGTTTTCGCTTTTGGTAGGTTTACAGACTTAACCAAAACGGAAAGTTAACACTTTGTCAAGTAGCCGTTTTCTTAACTTGACATTGCAAAGGTATAGCAAATATTTGATATACACAAACATTTTAGCAACAAATTTGCATACAGACATAAAATTTTTTATAAAGTATTGATTTTCAGTTATTTATAATTGAATATTTTTATGAATAAATATAAGTAGTTGAAAATCAATGATTTACAAGCCATATACATATGTGTGCGCGTGCGTGGTACTTATTTGCGGCAAATGTACCGGCACACATACGCACGCACACACGCACGCGCGTGGTCCTGGATGCGGCAACAAACACACACAAAAAGCATAAATTTGTAATAATTACAACAAAGGATAAAAACCAAAAACACACACAAAACAAATACTTTTGCCGTTTGTTTCACTTTTGCACAAAGTGAAACAATATAAATCATTGATTTTCAGCATGTTTGCACCAAAAAATGAAAAAAAATAAGGGAGAGCCAGTCCCATCGGGGACGCATACCGTATATATAGTCCGGCCATTTTTTTCAATCTCGTTTTTTCAAATCACAATACAAACAAAAATAACGCCTCTTCCAGAAATTTCTAATTTCAATACATTATACAAATGCCAAACCATCTTTCTAATATTATTATTATATCCAATTTACTGGAAGTGTATCTTAATATATGGTTTATCAACGCTTTAAATAGTGTATCTCAATTTATAACAGCTACTAATTATTGTTTGCCAAAACTAATATATTCAAAATGACCTCCTATACAATTTTCAATATCTCAAATTTCTAATTTTTTCCGGAGCTAAATTTACAAGTCTCATTTTCTGTAGAATAAACAAAATTTTTATCGCATATTGATGTTTATTAGAAAATCATTGTATTTTTGCAGAAACAATTAATTATTTCATCTGAATATGAAAACGAAAAAGCAAATTGACCATTTTCTCAGAAAGAGGAAATATAAATCTGAAATCGACTTTGAAGGAATTAGCTTGTACTGTAAAAACAAATATGGAATCAAGTTGCATGTTCCTTCCAGTTATTCCACAACAGACCATGCGTTAGATTATGCTGCATTTGCCAATTGGTTAGAATCTGGGTATGGGGCTGGAGATGTGGTAAAATGGGGCGAGTGTATTGGATTAGTTCAAGACTCGAATATAGAAGATGTAAAAATATGCCTCAGAATTGACAGAAATGGCCCTAATTTCGATTCAATTACAATTCCTATACAAGATATTACCCACGCTGACGAAAACGCCTTAAAACGCATAAATCACGTTCTTGATGAAATGGGCAAAGAATTTGGCAACCCATTTTTCGTTATAACCGATAAATTTATTCCTGGATCTGGCAGTTTAGTTTGTTTTCAAGACCATCAAACAGGCAAAGATGGGTATGGTGTAGTCCGTCAAATTCAAAAGACTGGAGAAATTATCATGTATTGCTATTGTTACAAAGGCGAAACTGTTAAATTCAATATGCACGAATATTTAGGCCATATCAATGATTTCTCTTTTACTTCCTTTAAGCCTACTGATTATCCAAGAAAAGCCTTAGAGACAGAGCTAAATAAAGCTGGAAAATCATGGAATCATTATTTAAAACGTATTGAGCCATTAAATATGCGCGTTGGTCTAAATGAACGGTATTGGTATATAACCGACAAAATGCAAGTTACATCAGATATTGAAAAGGACAAAGCAACAAGCAATAAAAGATATTTAGCCGGCAATTATTTTAAAAGAGAGGAAGATGCTGTGGCAATATTAGAGGCAGAAATGGAAATAAGACGTGATTTTTTAGCTAAAGCTGAATAAAACGAAAGATGGCTGGGAGTCAACCCTCTTCAGCCATCTTTTTGTTATAAAGTTCTTCTACATCCATACAATCATCATGTTCATGGTTGTATTTAAAAATTTTATCTGGAAGCAATTGCATATAACTCAAACGCACGCGTCCTTTTTGCGGAATTTCTTTCCAGAGTAATTTTAGATCGTTCTCAGGCACGTTTGCTGTTTGTGCCCAATCTTTTAATAATTCCCGATATTGCGTTTTCGTTATTTCATCCGGACGTGCTTGTCCGTTTTCGGCCCGTTCTTTGACATAATCTACCATTAACAGGGTTGCATATTCTGCCGCCGATAATTTTTCAATATCAATATCTGCAATTTCTTGAATTGAGTCAATAAACGATATTCGGCTTTTTCTATCTTGTTCGTTTCTAACCCTTGTGTGAACTGAGCTTTCTTTTGTAGTGCAAGAAATATCACGGAGCTTACTGGGGGTTATGATGCAGAAAAGTTCTCCGTCCTGTTCTTCCAAATCGAACCCGAAGATATTTTTAGCATCCTGTTCTGAAAGGGTCATATCATCTCCCTTGATTTCTTTTTGTTCGACCCAAGCATTTTCAATGATACGTTTTAATTCCATCGCTGGGAAACGATAATTATCTGCTTCTTCTATTTCTGAGAAACTGATACTATCCCAAACATACCTGATTATTTCATCCTCATCCCCATCCCGAAATTTAGGCTGGGAGATTATCTGTTCAAAATCGGATGATGAAAGAACTGGAAGAGAAAGTTCACGTGAATCAAACCATGTTCGGACAAAATCATTTTTTGAAGGAAGCTGAGGGTCTTCTCCTGAGTCATTGCCTAAGCTTAAATTTAAATCTTGTTGTATTTCTTCCCCTTTATATATATTTTTATTATTATATTTATTATATATATTTACTGATGTACCAAATGTCAGCAGATTTTTGTCCTTTAATGCAGAAATTGCAGCAGATTTTTTTTCATCTGCTGACATTTCGGTATTTAATGCAGGATTTGCAGCAGATGAAAAAACGAGTTTTACACTATTTATCCCTATTTTTCGCGCGATTATTTGTTCTGCACCAGATAATTTGACATAAAGATGAATTTCTCCATCCTGTTCCAAGATAATATGCGATGAATCTGCTGCAATTGCTGTATCTAGACCATAAATCTGCTGCAATTTTTGCATTGTAACCGGAGAAACTGCTGCAAATTCGGCGTTTAATGCAGAAATGTCAGCAGTTTTATTTTCATCTGCTGCAATTTCGTCCTTTAATGCAGGATTTGCAACAGATTGAACTATTCTTGTTTGACCATCTGCTGACATTTTGGTATTTAATGCAGAAATGTCAGCAGATTGATTGTCGGATGTTTCCAAATCTGCTGCATTTTCGGTATTTAATGCAGGATTTGCAGCAGATTTGGAATCGTATTTAAAATCTGCTGATATTTCATCTAATATATTTTTAGGTATTTGAGAAAATGGAGTGATACCATTATCTGAATGACATATTTCATTTAGTTTGGCAATTCCCTCATACGAAATTCCAGATGTAAATTGATTGAGTTTGTAAATTTCATCCCAATTGATGATATATGTTCGTTTTCCACGTTCACTTCCTTTGACAAAAATGAATCCAATATCTTCCAGTTCTTTGATGCTTTGGGCGACTTTTCTTTCGCTTCGTCTTGTAAGTTTACTTAATGTTTTTGCTGAGATTTGAATTTCATCTTCACATATTGTTTTTTTACTATGAGCATATATTCTGGAAAATATAAGAAACGCATCGCCAGTTAATAAATCCATGATAGTGGACGGCATAGAATGGTATCTGCCTTTAAAATCTGCAAGACTATGCTTCATATTATTTATTTAAACATGTTCATTAATCTTGATTTGCTTTAATATAAAAATATTCATATTTGCGATTAATCATTTGCTTGACCAGTTTAAAGCCCAGTTGTTTGGCCAATCGTCCTACGCGCCGATTGTTCGGTTCAAACGGATAATTCTGAGCATAATATTCTTTCATCTCTTGTACAGAGACACGTTGTTTATCTGTTATCTTGTTCATTTTGGTTGTCATTTAGAGTTTTAGGATAGTTCAAATTGGCATTATATCCACACCAGGTACATATTCCAAGTGAAACATTCAAAATATAGTTTTCTCGACCACATTTGGGACATCTATATAAATAAAGTTGGCCGTCAATATATTCTAATCCTACAGGCAGCTTGTTTGATTGTTCCATACATTTCGGTCTATATTATTTTGTTCGCACAAGTTCGGTTTGCCCTCGTTCATTAATTGTTCGCATTTATCGTGAAAAGGGCATTGTTGACATGCCTGATATTGAATAATTACGCCTAAAAAAATTACGAATCCAACGATCAAGATTAAAAATATAAATAATACTACAGTCATCTTTGCAAATTATTAGTCATTAATACAAAATCATATTTTATCGGGTCTTTAGAGTCCCATGAGCGATAAACGTCAGTCAGTTCAAGTACAGCCTTCCAGCTTTCTTTCGGATAAGAAATTAACCCCATCCGTGTAGCCTGTTGAGCAACATGTGTATCTAAAATTGCATATAAAGTTGCTGGAGTAATCAGGTCGGTTTGCCATAATCCTAAATCTATATCATCTTTTCGGACCATCCATCGAAGCAGCATGTTAATACGTTTGCAAGCTGAATTACGTGATGGACTACCTAATCTTGCAGACTCTCCCCAATTTGACAATAAGTCTATTAAATCACCAACGCTTGCTTTTTTCTGAATGATTGCGTTTTGTATAGAATCGTATTTATTATAGAACAATCTCATTTTATGACACATTTCTTTAAAGGCTTTACCTTTTAATGTGCGATATATATTTTGTTCGTCCGGAATATCATAAAAATCTCCGTATTTTATAAATTCTAAAGGTTGCCAATTACAGTAATTCATTATTGAGTTGGCTGTTTTGATGATTTGTTCGCGTTGCCCCCAGGCAATAGTTGTAGTCAATATAGCGCAAATCTCTATATCTCCGATAGAGTTTGGTTTCTTCTCTATCATAGACTTGACCACTTGCAGTGGGTCGTTTTTCAAGAATGACTGGGCATCAAACTGTTCCCACTGTTGGTTTAATATGTCTTTAGTTGTTTTCATGTGCTTGTAAATTATCACGATAATAATTAATCATATTTGCGATTCGCTCTGTAGCCTTTTTCGTTTCATTGGCCATTTCATAGTTTTCCATTAATATTAATTCTTTCTGCCATTTGATGATGTCGCACCTGTCTTTCCATAACAACATTTCGTGCGCATCATTTCCGAATTGAGAATGAATCAATAACAACTGTTGGTATTGCAGTATCAACTGAAGGCGTTTTCTCTGGACACGTTGTTGATACATTAAAATTGAGATGAAAATAATTTGAGCTAATGACAAAATACTTATTACATATATCATGGTTCTATGGCGTTGTATGGTTTAACAAAAGAAGGACAATGTTCATTTCCTGGGATATGTGAATCGGGGATAATATTGAATGGCCCATCCTTTTCACAAGATTGGTCATAACGTAAACAGTGATAACGATCCCAGCAACCTTTGGCCATACATTTGTATGGGTCGTTTTTTAATTTCTGGAAATCCATTAAAGTCAGGAAGTCGGCAGTGTCAGGCAAGTCTTTACGAAAGTGTTCCGGGATTTTCCCCTGATGCCATACGTTGTTGGATTTAATCAATGTGCCATCAAATCTCCGTATATAAAATTCATGCCCCCCGAATCCTAAAATCACATTGTGAGGTCGTTTTGCGAATGGATGAATAATATAATGGTGTCCATTTATAATTTCCCGATTAACTGGAGGATTTTGAATTTTATCCATCCAGAAAGCGCAATGAAAACATACATGATGCTTGTGCATGAGTAACAGATACTCAGATGGGTCATAATTTGAAAGATCGTCTGTTTTTCCACAGAGACTACATGTAAATGGAGCAGGATGCACATTGTACAGTCCTTCATCTTGTTTTTGGTTCATGTAAAAATCAGTTTTGTGCGGGGGTAATCCGCATGAAATAATAAACAGATAAGGGCACTGTAAGTGCAATCAATTGAGATGATGGGCCTTCAATTTAATTTGAAGACTTAAAAATTTTTAGATAGAAATAGAATCGAAGATATTGTTAACCTCATCTTCTCTGATACCCAAATAAACTTTTGTGATTTCCAAAGATGAGTGTTTGAATATTTGGTTCAGTAATATCAATGCCGCACCTTTATCTTTGTGGTTGTCATAAACATACCTACCAAATGTTTTCCGGAATGTGTGTGTTGAGAAATTGTCTATTTTAATCTGATATGACTCTTTCCATTTTTTTATTGTTTGGTTTACATATTGAATGGTAAATGGCTGGCCTGTTACTCTACTTCTGAAAATTAACTCATTAGGATTAGGCCGTTTGAGCAGAAGGTACAGTTCTTCAATATACCGTTGCACTCTATCATTAAACGGTATCTTTCTGGTTTTCCCAGTTTTCTTTTCGGTTTTTACCAAATAACTTCTATTTAAGATGTCGGCCCATGTTAATGACAATACATCTGAGGCTCTGAGTGCTGTACAAAACGATACGCGCACATAAAGCTCCCAGATGTATTTTTTATTTTGATGGAGTTTGTTGAGTAATTTTTTAAGCTCATCCATCGGTAAATAATCGCTTTTTGTTAATTGATTTTTCTTTGCCATTACTATATCATTTTAAATATGTACAGCAAAGGTATATGAAATTATTTAATTATCAAAATATATATACGATTATTGTCAATTAGATATAATTATTTTATATATGTCACTGTAAACCAATTATATACAAAATCCATATTTTTGGCTAAACTCATCTATATCTATAATTTGAACCCCCAATTCCAAAGCTTTATTTATTTTTGAAGATGTGGCAGCTTTGTCTTTGACGATTAGATGTGTGGTCTTTTTAGAGACACCACTAACGATTGTGCCACCTTCTGATTTAATATATTGCTCTATTTTTGCATCTCTAAATCCAGACATACAAACAGACATGTTTGCGCATACCCCATTTTGATTATCTTGTGCTGGTTGTGGAAGCAGTATTGGGATTTGTGTATCATCTACGAATTGATAAAATAATGGCAATCCTATGGCAAAAGCTTGTTGGGTCTTATTTAATTGTTTGAATTGTTCTGAATCCGGAGAAGCTAATATGTATTGTTGTTTATAAAACAAATCTATATTTTCCTGCCCTATTTCATCTAGCCATTTTTGAGCTTTAATTTTGCCCACACCTGTAAAGCAATCACTGGCTTGCATGAGTGTAGCGGCATCCACACCTTGCATGATTCGTTGATTGTTATCCAAAATAATATTAGCAATACCGTCTCCAAAGCCATCAATATGGATTAATTGGCCATAAGTTACATTGAGCATTTGTGGAATTGTGGTATATCCGGCTTTAAATATTTTGGCCAATGTTTCTTCACCTATATTTTCAGCTCCGCAAGTAGTATAAAAGAACACGGCTTTTGCCAACAACCTTCCATCGCACTGAGGATTGGTACAGCATAATTCTATACCATTTTCGTTCCATCGTGTAGGAGATTGGCAATGTGGGCATTCAGTTAGATCGTCCCATAGATCGTTTTGCTCAGTTTCATTTGCAGGTTCTATTACAGAGAGGATTTTAGGTATTACCCCTCCGGAACGTGTAACTAAAATTTTTGCTCCTTTAGCGATTTCGTGGTCATTAATCCATCCGGCATTATATCCTGTTGGATTTTCCATATTGCAGTCTCCAGTATCGACCATTTCAATATTTACTACAGGCTTTAAGGCACCAGATTTACTTGCTTTCCATGTAATATCTTTAACGGTTGTTTCAAAAGTCTCTGTAAAATCCGGATGCTTATACGCAATCGCATATAATGGGTTTCCAGTTGTTTGGTGACGACCAATTGCTTCCCACA
The DNA here is from genome assembly GCF_000435115.1 of Bacteroides sp. CAG:633. Lineage (NCBI taxonomy): Bacteria > Pseudomonadati > Bacteroidota > Bacteroidia > Bacteroidales > Bacteroidaceae > Bacteroides > Bacteroides sp. CAG:633. The sequence continues at coordinate 38,181 of NZ_FR883109.1, forward strand.
AATATAAGTCATTTAAATAAACAACAATTCCGTCTATCGGATATAATGCGCTCCACTCCTTAAACAAATTAGCTAATACATCTTCTGTCAACTCATCTAAATGATAAAAACCATAAAGATGTTCTTGATTGAAAATTGTACAAATGTCTTCAATCAATGTGTAAAATGTAGTATAATTTTTCAATAAGGGTGTGTTTATACCATAACGAAAAAAAGTAGCGTATTGCAAGTATCGGCATGGATTATCACGGTTTAGCAGTCCAGCTGCTGTATTTCTAGGTGATTTGAATGGTTCTCCGGTTAATTCTGAATTTTTACCTTGAAAGTATTGATGCCAATTGGCTCTACTAATCACAAATTCTCCATACGTGTATTGAAAACCATTTTTGTGTTTTATATGTAGCATATCTTGGTAATGTGCCGTACAATCTTGACCTTCGTTTTCCGCGCCACCTCGTGAGAATGCCTCTCCAGTTATTTCATTACATAGCAACGATAAGCCATCGAATTTAGGCATACATACCAACCCTGTAGTTTGGGTTAATCCTAAAGATTGATACCATTTTTTTAATTCTGACATGCTTTTCACTTTATTAAGTGATTTCATGGGAACAGGTAAGGTTCGTTTTCGATTATTAGGTATGATGGCAGGTTCAATGTGCTGGAACCATTCATTGTTTGGATCAATGCGTTTTAATTGATCAACCAATTGATCGTATTCTGCATCAGAAATCTCCGGGTGTCCAATTCTATATGTTTGATTGTAGTATTTAATTCTATTTATCAAAACATCTTTATTTTGAGTTGAAAAATTTTCCATTTGATATAAATTTTTAAAGGGTGAGTCAATAGTAGTGGCTCACCCTCTTTTGTTATGAAGAGATTTTATTTTATTTCAGTATGCCCAAATCCTTGTTCACCTCTTTCAGTGTGTTCCAAATCATCCAAGGACAACACGGGTTCCCATTCAGCTTGTTCATACTTAGAAATAATCATTTGAGCAATACGGTCTCCGTCTTCAATTTTAAAAGGCTCTGTCCCATGATTAATTAATATTACTCCTATATCTCCACGATAATCGGCATCTACACATCCAGGAGTATTTAAACAAGTAATGCCTTTTTTAAGAGCTAGTCCACTACGCGGTTGTATTCTTGCTTCATATCCTTCAGGTAATTGAATATGCAATCCTGTTGGGATTAATATTCGTTGGCCCGGATTTAATATAACAGTAGATTCGATGTTTGCTCGTAAATCTAATCCTGCTGATTGAGCAGTGGCATAAGCAGGAAGTTGATGTTTTGATGTGCTAAAAATTTTGATTTTCATATTTTTTATTTTTATAGGTCCAATTTTTTCTATTCATAGCCATTGTAGCGTACACCGTACGCTGCACGCCACATAATTTATCATATTCTTCAAGTTTGAGAGATCCAATATCAGACAAATCCACTTCAACACTGTTATCTATATATCGGAAATAATACATACCGTTAGAAATGAGTGCTCCAGTACAAGCTTTTGATATATTTCCTGGGCGTAACCCACTGAATTTAGCAGCTTCATTAACTGAAGACGCAATTAACGATAATAATTTCCTTCGATTAAAGATTAGTACAGGCTGAGCCTTACGCCATTTCTTCTCCGTCATTCCAGATTTGTTTTAACAATTCTGGCGTTAACCTCTTTTTGACAAGAGTCAATAAATGGGTGTCTGACACGACAATGCCGACAGTAAATAATTCGTCTATGATTTCATTGATATAAACGCAGAATTGCGGATCAACATAAGATAGGAACGGATAACATAAACATCCGTTAATCAATTGGTGCCCCACAGTATTGATAATGGCCAATTCTTTTTCTGAGATTTGGTAAGTTTTTGCAATTGCATTAATTTGAAAATCAAATTTTTTGAAAAAGTCTTCGACACTCAATTTGTGATTTGGGTCTTTTATTGAAAGATAGTGAGTAGCATCAAAAAATCTGCTATTATCAACATGAGTTCCAAATAGGAGTTCTGGGAATTCCGGAAGAGCTATTTCTGTACATTGAACATTTATGATGCTTCCAGTCCCTTTTACCGGAATCATATTAAATTTGGGTATTGTTTTTGTGAGTTTCTGGAGTTACCATTACAGATTGAGCTTTGTCGTATTTGACATTGCGAATTGTATATTCCCGTGTTTCACCAACCTGTTTAAGATAATCTCGTACATTTTCTATTGCTTCAGAAGATGAATATGCCGGCACATAAATCGTACTTTTTTCATTTTTGATTTTGCCCGTTTTTTCATCCAAATTGAAGTAAACCAAAGAAACTTGATATAGTCCAACTTCAGTGTCTTCTGATTCTTCAAAATAGTAACTAATTAATCCTCCGATTAATTCTGTGTCAGTTGCGAATGTGTCGTTATAAGCAATTTCTGAGATTTTGGTTTTTACGATTTCAATATCGACTTCACCATACTCGTTTTTACCTTCAGCTAATTTATACGCAATCGCTTCAGCATCTGAGTAACAAACAGCCATTACTATATCTTCAGTTTTGATAGGCACTATGGCTCCTGTTGCATCTGTTCCTTGATAGGACATTTTGATACGAAAATACTTAAAATCTTTACTCATGTTTAAAACAAATTATAGTTTAACTTAAAAAATATCGCTACAAATATATAACAATTACCTATAATGACATAATAAATACATAAGTTTAACATATATTTTATAGCTATATCACTATAATACAGAATGTTATACAATACAATATATTTTATTTAAAAGCAGGTGGAATATATAGATATGGGCATTTGAGAAACCAAGTATTCACGGGCAATCTATTCTTTCAAAAACTTTAGAAGATGGATATAATAAACTCAAATGTTACATTTCATGGCACTCCATTAGAAAGCATATTCAGAACAAGCAAAAAAACAATACAAGAATATGTGAGGGAGATTGATCGTCATTGTCGATATAAATCTGTACAATCACAGGTATCGAGAGGTGTTGTGCTAGATGATCGTGGAGCTTTGATGGATTTATATGACGCATGTGTGCAACAAGACGCGCATTTAAGTGCAGTATTGGAAACCGTAGAGTCTCAGATTATTGGAGAACGATATATGTTAGCCAAACAAAATGAACGTGGCAAATACATTAAAGATGTTGAAGAAACAAAGAAAATATTAGGTTCTCAATTTACTAAAATTATTAAGGGTATTGTAGAGTCTAAGTGGTATGGATATACTTTATTGGAAATTATGCCAGAAATAAATCCTTTGACGGGTAAATTGGCAGAAGTAAATATCATTGAGCGGCGTAATGTGTTACCCAACCAAAGACGTGTCGTGCAACACCAAGGCCAATGGATGCCCGGATGGGATATTGATGCTGCTCAATATACAACTAATTATATATTGATAAATACTGGGACACTTGGATTATTTTCAGCTACAACCCCTTTGATTTTAGCCAAAAAATTTACGTTAGCTAATTATGTGAATTTTAGCCATACATACGGACAACCCATTATTCATGGAAAAACAGAGTCAGAATCTATACAAGATAGACAGCGATTAGCGCAAAACATAGCTAATGCGGCTCAAAACAAAATCATTGTTACCGGCTTGAATGATGATGTGGATATAAAAACGTTTACCATGTCAAATTCTGAGCATATCTACAGTAGTTTAATAGATTTTGTAAACAAAGAAGTGTCTAATTTGATTGTAGGTAGCGAATCTATGGCTGGTGAAACCCAGTCTTATGTTGGTTCCACCAATGCTCATCAAGACATTTTTCGAGAACGTATAGAAGTATATCGAGAATACATTGAAAATGTAATGAATGAAGAGGTATTGCCGAGGTTGGTTGCTATGGGATATATCAAACCCGGATTAGAATTTAAATATGCCAATCGTGTAGAGATGAGCAATAAAGATAAAATCAATCTATATTCATTTATTACAGATAAATATGAAGTATCTGCTGATGAGATAGAAAAAGAGTTTGGTATTATAGTTGGCAAACAGTTCAATGCTACTTCAGGCATAGTTGGTGGTACCAGTGGCATGGTTGGGGGCAGTTCTAATGATCGTGGTATTATGTCGGATGAAGAATATTACAAACGATATGGTCATGGACGTGGAGAACGCCGCGTGACGAATAAGGTAAATTTTCTGACGGAAGAAGAATAAAAGATAGCGGTTCTTCTTCCGTTCAAGCTACATCAGATTCCATAAAAGAAGATGAAGATAAAGCCGAGTATTTAGCTATCTACAAGATATTTAAAAAATTCTTACGTAATTATGGAAATTTAGAAGACCGATGGGATTTATTAGAAGAAATGATGAGTTTGCGTGCAGAATTTGCTTTCAATCATGCAATCAAGGGATTTAATATAGACTTTGAAAAAGCATTGGAATTATTGCGTAATCATAATGAAAGCTTAACCCAATTGGAGAATGAGCAACGTACAATATTGTTGGCCGCATTAGATAATCTGGTAGATTTTGCTGTAGCTGAAGAATTCCAAATGAGCCAGGCACTGCCAGATGATTTTGATATTGAGGATGAAAATGATATGGCAGATTGTATTGATGTTTTTGACAGATACAATGACATTTATGCCAATATTGAGAATAAAGACATTGAATATGCAATGGGAATTGCTGCTGGATGGATTCATTTTGCTTCTAACAGTGTTTTAACTTATATGACACAAGGAGATAATAAGGTACGCCCTTGGCACATGGCTTTAGAAGGCACAAGTTACCCCAAATCTTCTTTTCCAGCATGGTTAATACCCCCAATTGAACATGGATGCAGATGTTTTTTGGTTGAAGAAAGTGGGAACGTTATTAATCATCAACATAAAGTTACACAAGTGATGGGACAAGTTACAGAAATGCCAGATTTTGTAAATCCGGTATTTAAAGAAAGCGTAGCTACTGGTGGGCGCATATTTAGTGATGCCCATTCTTACTTTGTTATTCCAAATAAATATAAACAACGTCTTAAAAAGATAGCACAAAATATCAAAGACAAATGGTTGGAAAGCAAATAACTCCTAAACAATTGGCTCAGCAATGGCTCAGATTGCCAAATAAATTTGAAGTTAATATATTCAATTTTGAGACGCTGATTGGAAATGCGGCTAAACAAGTATTTAAAGATTCGTTTTATCTGAGACGTTTTAATTCTGCCGGAACTTTTGCCTGGCAGCCCAGAAAAGAATCGTATTACTGGTCGCACAAATTTTTACAGGCTTCGGTGAAGAAAAAGCGTAAACCCAAAACACACCCTTTGTTAGAGGAAACCGGCACTTTAAAGCATTCAATTGTATGGGATAGAGTTAGTTCAGGTAAACAACGCGGTGTACAGATTTTTACTGACCCGGATATGTTTAAATTTAGCAAACGTCAATACGGACGAAATTTCTGTTATGCCGCCATACACAATGAAGGTGGTGCAAAAGTAGGTGCTACTCAGGGAGCAGCTTTTATACCACAAAGACAATTTATTGGGTATTCTACTGTAATTGCAGATAGATTGTCATCTCTTAGTATTCGTATTTTTGATGGATTTCCCAAATGATAGTCGATAAAAAAAATAAGCTTGTTCATACAGAGCAGTCTAAGCAAGTTGTTGGTAATGATTTGCACGAAGACTTACCTATGCTGCCAGATGATGACAATGTAACAATAGAAGAGGTGGAAGACAACCCTTTAGAGCAAATCTATTACGCGGTCAGAAGGGTATTGGAGTCTCTGCATGTGAACCCAGAAGATGACACATCACCTTTATTATTTCAAACAATAAAAATTGATAATGGCCAATTTGAACGTATTGTTCGATCAAAAGAAAACACTGAATATGCCATTGCTTTTCCAGCAGCTTTTATTCGATTTGTCAATGTACGTTATTTAGTGGCTCAGCAAAGAATTGGTGAGGGACGGGCCACAATGCGTATTCGGTTTGTATTGAATGATTTAAATAATAGTGACGATTATGTGGAAACACATGGTTTTCGTGTTTTTAATCAAATCAACACGGCTATTCAAGACGCAAAAGACAAAGAGCCGGCATTAAACGAACGATGCAACCTTACTTATTTTGATATGCCAGAATCTTTGGATAACGGATTACAGCCTTATTGGATAGACTATGAAGTATGGTTCCGCACCAGTTCTGCATTTCAGTATCGTAATTGGGTTGATAGATATTTGGTTATGCCGCCGTTTACTAATCATAGTGATGCTACAGAACACGATACAGATAATCATGGAGACCATAAAACTCCTACAATTGAAGAGGTGGCTAAGTTTGAGCCTTCTGTTGAGATAGAACAACCAGAAACTCCAGAAACAGACGATACAGAAGACGAATAATGCAACCATATCATTTGCAGACATCTATTCTTGTGAAAAAAGTTCTAATGAAAGCAGATGAATTGAAATATGTAGTGGGTGAAGTCCAAGAGTCTAAACCTGTTTACATGCGCTTTTATGGTCGTATTGATGAAGAAAGCACACGCTGTTTTAACGATGAGTTTTTATGGGTACAGGATTATATCAAACCTTCCAAGATTATTATCAGCATTAATAGTGAAGGTGGAAGTGTTCTGTATGGCATGGGAACTTTCGCTATCATTCAGCAATGCCCTATCGAAGTTGAAACGATTATTGAAGGGTTAGCCGCTTCAATGGCTTCAGTATTATGGGCTGCCGGCACCCGTTCTTATATGCGCGATTATTCCATTTTGATGATTCACAATCCATTTATTCGCGAAGAAGGCGAGACAAATCCCGACAATGAACAAACGATAAACGCATTCCAAAAACAAATTGAGACTATTTATCACAAACGTTTCGGATTGTCAAAAGCCAAAGTACGCGAGATTATGGATGGGCCAGAAGGATGTGATGGTACTTATTTTGATGCTAAATCCGCAGTTGAGGCCGGCATTATCTCTCCGGAATGTGTGTTAAAAACTTCTAAGCAGATTTGCAATAAAGTTAAAAATCAAATTGAAGGGGTGGTAGAAGCAAATGCGTTACAAAAAATAATGGCTTCTATCAATACCGAACTGGGCAATTTTAAACCACTTGACAATTCCAGTTCTATTCCTAATCAAAATCATATAGAAAATTCAAATTCACAAAAAATTATGAACGAAGAACAGAATTTTGCATTTGGTTCTGTATGTGCCCAGCTTGGTATGGATAAGGGTACTGAAGTTAATTCAGTCATTACTCGTATCAATGCCTTGATTGAAGCTGAGAAGAAAGTCAAAGAGATTCAAAACTCTTATGATACTTTGAAAATTCAAAAAGAAGGGCTGGATGCACAATTGACCAATGTACAAAACGAATTAGCGTCAGTAAAGAACGAATTGAAGGTTTATAAAGATGCAGAGCAAGCGCAGCGCAATGCAGCTATTGAACAATTTGTTGATGATGCTATTTCTGATGGAAAAATTGACGCAAGCGCAAAATCTAAATGGGTAGAAATGGCGCAAGGTAATTTTGAAATGGTTCAAGCTACTTTGAATTCAATTGCAAAACGTGATAAAATCTCTGCTCAAATCGCAAATGATCCTTCCAACATCGACAATGCAGCAACCGGTATGACCGATGCTGAAAAAGAGTTGGCTCAGAAAGTTGAAGCCGCAGTAGGCAAAGACTTCCAGTTTAAGAAACTTGACTAAAACAAGTAATAAGATATGGCAAGTTCAGTAAATTTTGCACAAAACACTTATGCCGGTGAGGTTTTAGAAGATTTGTTAACCTATACCGCCCAAGGAAATGATACTTATCAAGAAGGTTTGATTCATATTAAATCTGGCATTCAGCACAAATACACTATTCCATCTGTTCAGTTGGGTAAAATTATCCAAGATAATGTTCCAACTCCGACATCTACACAGGGGGCCGGTGCAGGAACAGCTGGAGGTTTGAACCAGTACACATTCACAGAACGTTATCTGGAACCCAAAGAGTTCATGGTATATCTGGAGTTCAATCCGCGCGATTATGAAAAGTATTGGAAATTCGCTCAGCCGGATGGTAATTTGGTGTTCCGCGAGCTTGATCCGAAGATTCAGGCAACTATGTTGCGTTTGCTGATGGATAAGAAGAATGAGTATATCGGTGAATCTATCTGGTGTTCAGCTAAAGGCGGTACATCTGCTGCTAAAATTACAGCCCCTTCAGGCGGTACAGAAATTGGTGGTGAAAATGCTGGCGGTCCGATGAAATATTTTGATGGTGTCATCAAGCGTATTTTGGCAAATACAGCTACAGGTGCCAGTGCAGAAGAAAAGGCCGGTGGACAAGTTGTTATTGCAGGAACCACTGAGTTATCTACAGGCGAAAACGTAGAAGCCGCTTTCAACGCTATGTGGAAAAAATGTCCAAAGCAGATTCGTAAAAAAGCCGGTTTGGTCTTTATCTGTGGTTGGGATATTTGGGATTTGTATGACCAGTATCTGAGCGATAAACAGGTGAAGTATTCGGACAACACCAAGGTAAATGAATACCGTTTTAAGGGTAAGCGTATTGTGCCTATTGTGGGTATTCCCGAACATACCATTGTTCTTGGTGAATTTACTACTGGTATGAATTCTAACTTGTGGATGGGTGTAGATTACGCTAACGACACGGAAGTTGTGAAAGTAGAACGTTTACAGGCAAACAGCGAGTTGTATTTCTTCCAGATGCGTATGAAAATGGATGTCAACATCGTTCGCCCTGCTGAGATTGTATGTTGGACTGCTTATACCAATGCAGCAGATTAAGCCAAATTATATCACATGTATTTCTTGGGGAGTGGAGGTAGTGCTCCATTCCCCTTTTTAAATTTAAAAGTTATGGCAAGACGTAAAAATACAGAAACTCCTGAAGAAGTTCAGGCACAGGAAGTTGGTCAAGTTGCAGAACAAGCAGCCTCTGACATAACAACACAGAGTGAAGAGACCGCAACAGAAAAGCCGGATCAAACAATAGAAGAACCGACTAAGACAACAGAAGAGCCAACAGATACAACGAACCATCAATCAGACACTGCTCCTGATATATCTGTGGAAATTCCTGAAAATGTAAAAAAGATATTGGCATCCTATCCGAATTATCCCTGCCTATATATTGACGTAAAAGGTGGCGTGTACCCAGAACATACACAACCTAATTTGGTTTCAGATGCTATTCTTTATCAAAATCCGTATTATAAACAATAAACGATAACAAAATATGGCATTAGGTGGTGTTTTTATGAGCGATACTGATGGCAATATTGGCAGTAGCTCAACAACCTCAACTGAAAAAGTTACCGGATTGCTGTTTGATATTTCCAAACAAGAAAGTTTCTTTGATGAAGGCGCAGGACTTGCAGCTAAAGATAAATTGCAAGGCACAGTTATTGAGATTAACTCAATGGATGATTTAAAAGATTTGGGTATTACCCCATATAGTGCTGATAGCAATGTAGATTTGTTGTTTGGTATTCCGTATTATCATATCAAGCATTTCTTTGGTATTCAAGGTGATAGTGGCAGACTATTTATTATGTTTGCTGACTGTAGTACAGACTGGAGTGCAATCGACCAGATGCAGCGAGCAGCACATGGTATGATTAATCAGCTTGGTGTGTGGACCGAACAGTCTTTGTGGAAGCAAACCGATGAGATGGCAGAAACATACAGCATTGATTTGGTTACAGGATTACAATCTAAAGCAGCATCATTGGCAGATGAAAACGCTCCACTCTCTATCGTGCTTAGTGCAAACCCTGCCGTTATTGCAACTGCTGATGAACCTAAAAAACAAGTTGAGTTAAGCAAGATTCCATCTTGTATAATTGGCGCACGTTTTGTGACAGTTTTGTTAGGTCAAGGGCTTGATGCAGATGTTACAGCCATGCAGGTAGCCAACCCTAATGTGACACCAGTTGGTAATATTGGCGCAGCTTTGGGATGTTTGGCAAATGCTAATGTGCAAGAATCAATCGCGTGGGTTAATAAATTTAATTTGATTGGTTATTTCCCTGATATTGAAATGGGATTCGGTGACGCAACTGTTGCAGATGATAAACTGACCAGTTCATTAAAATATTCTTCACTGAATAAAATCCAGTTGGATGATTTGGATGACAAAGGATATGTCTTTTTGTGTAAATATTCCGGTTTAGAAAGCGGAGTGTATTTCTCGAAAGACCAAACTTGTTCGGATGGTGATTATCGTACCATTGCTCGTAACCGTACTATTCATAAGTCAAGACGTGCTGTTCGTAACGCTTTGTTGCCTTATGTTAACTCGCCATTAAAAGTTGATCCTAGTACGGGATATTTGTCTACTGCAAAAATTACCATGTTCCAGAATATTGTTTCTGATATTCTGACCACAATGCAGAATAATGAAGAAATTTCTGGATTCTCAGTAACAATTGACAAGAATCAAAATGTGTTGAAAAACGACACATTGATTATTAAATACTCGTTAGTTCCTGTAGGTGTAGCAGCGCGTATTGAAGTAGTTGAAGGTTTGGCATTAACTAACAAATAATCGACAAAATGGCTATAATTAATAATGTCGCGTATAGTTGGTCCATGATTCGTATTTCCATTCCTGCATTAGATGTGTCGGAAGATTCTACTATTATGCAGGGAGTATCGGAAATCAAATGGAACAAGACACGTAAAGTAGAAAACAATTATGGTATTGGTGGTAATCCTATTAATCGCGGTTTTGGAAACAAAACTTGTACAGCATCTATTGTTATGGATTACAATACTGTATCTCAACTTCGAGCATTGGCAGGTTCATTAATGGATTTGGGAGAATTTGACTTGATTATCTCATTTACCAATGCGTATGCCGGGGAAGATTGGACTGCCGAGACCGTCACTTTAAAAGGCTGTATTTTTAATGAAGATGGTTTTGAAAGTAAACAAGATGACACCAATATCACAAAAGAATTCCAATTGAATCCTTTTGATATTATTACCGGTGAAGGTACTAGTTCGTGGCTATAACTTCTAATATGGTGTGTTTTGAGAGGTGGGTAATATATCCACCTCTTTTTTTCTTATCAATTTAACATATAAAATACAGTCAACACAAAACTTCAATTACTATCAAACGCTATTCTTGATAAAACATTAATATTAAAGTTATGGAAAATATGAACGAAGATTATTTCTCTTCTGAGAAGGTCCAGAGTGAGATTGAAAACAAGATTACAACATTGAAACAAAACGACCATAAGTTGAAACGTATTTACCCCATTATGGTGCTTGGAGATGTAGAAGCCGGGGAAAAGCCGTATTATATTGGATATTTCAAGCAGCCGCCATTTCCGGCGTTTAGTAAATATTTGTCGCTTTCTCAAAAAGACCAGGCCGGTGCCATGCGTGAGTTGGCTAAAGATTGTTTTTTGGATGGAGACAAAGAGCTTATTAAAGATGAATCTTTGTTTCTGTATGGTCTAATGCCTCATCTGGCCCAATTGATTGAAATGCGACAGGGTAAAGTCGTAAATTTATCAAAAGCTGGGAAGTAAAAGACGATCAATATTTTAGACATCGTTTAATAATGATTCGCCATTATTTTCCCGGCGTAAATTTAGATGAATTAGATGATGAAAGTTTTGCTATGCTCTCGGAAGAAGCTTATTGGCTGCATAGCAAAATGTTAATTACCCAGCAAGCTAATGCTTTGGGAATGCTTGCATAAAATTTCTTCTCTTTCCGTTTTTAGCCCTTTATCCAGTTAAGGATAAGGGGCTTTTTCAATCTTTAGACTAATCAAAAGGCTATTCTTTAAAAATAAATTTTTAAAAGGATGGCAGAAAATTATGTAGTTAATTATCAAATAAATGTTAATTCTGACCCAGCTTTAGAGTCTATCAGAAAGTTTCAAGAGGCAACCGCACAAATGGAAGCACTCTCCAGGCGTTTTGATACGATTACTAAAGGTATCGGCAGGGTTAATTCTGCATTGGCTTCATTGAATAAGGGGCGAGTGGAAATTAGGCTTGATACTTCTCGTGCAGAGGCAGGTTTAAGACGTGTGTTAAATCTATTATCGCAAGTAAAAGCACAAGCACAAACCACCATGTCTAATAACCGGGTACAGGTTGGGCGTGGCGCAACAACTATTGGTGGAACCTCTACATTAAACACCAGGAGTGCAGCAGTAGATTTGACTAATTTGGCGAAAAAAATAAAGAGTACACAGACTTCTATTGATAATATCAATAAACGATATATTCATCCGAAAGCCAATACTAAAACCGCTATTAATAGTCTTGATGCTTTAATCCGTAAGATACAGCAAGTAAAATCTCAAAGTAATATTACCATAACCGCTACCGCTTCTGGAGCTTCCAGAACAGTTAATCCAGCCGCTGTTCCTGCTGGTACAAGTTCTAGAACGTCCCGTACAAGTGGTGGTGCCGGTCATAGCACTTATTTATACCCTTCGACTCGTCAAGTGTTAGGTCCAACGTATGCAAATACTGGTGCTAATGTAGCCGGTGAGATGATTAAGGGAATGGGTATTGCGTATGGATTGAGTTCATTGTTTACTGGAGTAACCAGTGTATTTAGAGATGCCTCAGATTATAACAATATAGCGCAGACCACACGCAATATTTTGGCAACTCACGATCATGGTGTTGGTTTTGATGCCAGATTTAACGAGATGAATAATTTGATGCGTCAAGTAGGTGTTGAAACCAAATATACTGCACCACAAGTTGCTGAAGCAGGAAAATTTTTAGCAATGGCTGGTATGAATGTAGATCAAATCAAGCATTCTATTCGTCCTATTGCCGATATTGCTTTGGTTGGTGATACTGATTTAGGTGAGACTGCCGATGTTGTAACCAACATTATGACTGCTTATGAAATTCCAGCCAATCGAATGAATAATGCAGCTGATGTTTTAACTATGACGTTTACCAAAACCAATACTACATTGATGGAATTGGCAGAATCCTTTAAATATGCAGGTACTATTGCTCATCAGGCCGGATTGTCTTTTGAAACTTCATCCGCAGCGTTTGGTGTGCTTGGAGATGCTGGTATCAAAGGATCACATGCCGGTACCACTTTGCGTATGATGATTAACAACATGATGAACCCCACCAAGAAGCAATCTGCTGCTTGGGAGGCAATGGGTATTAAAACTAAAGACGAATATGGAAATTTGCGCAATTTTGCTGATATTCTTTCAGATTTGAATGAAGCTAGCAAACGAATGAGTAACGGAGACTTTACCACTTTGGTTGGACAAATGTTCCGTATTACAGCTGCTCCAGGTGCTTTAGCTTTGATAAGTCATGTGGATAAACTCAAAGACGTTGTAGATAAGAATTATTCTTCAATGGGATTGTCTTCTGATTTAGCAGGTGAAAAAAAGAATACTATACAAGGATTATGGTATCAAATGACTTCTGCTTTTACAGAGACGGGAATGCAAGGGTTTGAGCAGATGCAGGGAGTAATTAGAGATTTCTTGCAGCGTATGATTCAACTTATGCAATCGCCAGATTTTGCTACCGCATTAAAAGACATGTTGGATGTGTTTGTCCGAGTGGTTGACTCAATTGTTGGAGCTTTTAAAAATATTATAGGAATATGGAATTTGTTGCCACAATGGGCCAAAGATGGTTTGGTTGGATTTGTAAAGCTACAAATGCACTTAGGCATAATTTCTAGTATTTTACAAAGCATTATGAGTACCTTTATTATGATTAGAGGTATATTATTTGGTAGCTGGTTGGTAGGTATTAGCAAATATGTATCAACATTAAGCAAGGCTGTACAATATGTAACTCAATTATATGCTTTTAGTCGATTTGCCGGATTAGGACGAATGGCCTCAATTGGCCAGGCTGTAGGACGTGGTATTTTTAGTAGTACAGGTTTATTAGGGGCTGGTGCAGGTGTATCTACCGCTGCTCAAACAATTACCGCAGGCGGCGCAACAGGCGGTACCACCTTAGTTGGTGTATTAGGTTCTATCGGATCGTTCTTGTTAACTAATCCAATTGGTTGGGGGGTAATGGCCGCAAGTGCTATTGGATATATTGGTTATCAAGTGTATCAAACCTATAAAATTACAGAAGTTGCCAGATTAGCAAATGAAGCTTGGGGAGAAAGCTATAGACAATTAGGTTTAGATAAATTGAATTTAACTGACCCTGATGCTCTAATGATTGGCAATATGCGAGCGTTTAATAATGAGTTGTTGACTCAAAATGAACGTATTGCTCAATCTGCTGAATTATGGCATCGTTATTGGATAGAAAAAAATGGACCACAACCTCAACAGGAAGACCAAACCAAATATATTGAAACCTCTGAAGGTAAAGTATGGAAACAACAGTTACAAGCTGCCGATGCTTGGTTTGGTGTACATAGAGCCTTTATGCCTTTGGTGAATAGTTTAGGTGGACAATTCACTAGTAACCGTACTGTGTTTGCAGATGGCACGTCTTCATTGTCAAATTATTTACAATTAAATGGCCGTTCTATCTCAATTGCGTCTGGTGGACAATTAAATGAAAATGCAGCAGTGCAATTAATCTTAGCACAAATGGGCGCAGATCCTAATAATAAACAGCGTATTGCGTTAGAAAAATATCTTCAAACAGCTTTAACGTCTGCACATAGTTATCAAGATTATCTTAATATTTTGTCGGGTGCCCGTAAAAATTATATGCCTTCTACTTTTAATTCCAAATGGAATAATATTAGTAGTGAGACAGCGGAAGAGATGACTTTGAAAGACATTCAATCATCACAAGCGTATGTTTTGGCTCTTAGACAAAATATGGAACAGGTGTTTAATGAATGGAAGGTTTTCTCTCAGATACTTGCGGATGCAGACGCTGGAAAGGACATAGCACCAATTAGATTGCAACAAATTTTACAAGAGCGATTTGGACTTTTGTTTGATACCGCACATGGTTTGTTTGGTACAAATAGTTGGCTGGCATATATGCAAGATATAGTAGATAATCCTACTAAATATAAATTTGATTCTGTAAAAGAAGCAACTGGATATATTACTAATACATTTGACCAATTAATTTCATGGTATAATTTATTAGACTCACGATATAAACCATTATTTGCTTCATTTTTAAATCGTTCTGCATATAGCAGTGTGCTTCCAATGGGATATAATTTACCTGATGGTGGTGTAGATGGGGGCAAAAAGATAGGCGATCAAATGACTGTTAATGGAGTTACCTATACATGGAGTCAATTAGCTCCAGAATTAACTCCACATTGGAGAGATAAAGAGGGACGCATTTATACTCCTATGGATGCAAAAAATACCTTCAAGTGGACTCCAACTACAACCAACAATGATTTGTCTACTAATTTACATAATGGTTCTGACCAATCTCGTTATCGTAGCCATTATGACAATACTACAGCGGCCCCTAAACAGGTGATTGTACGTATTGAAAACCTTATGCGCGTGGACCACCAAACAATTGATATGACAGATGATAAGCAAGTGGCAGCTATTAATAATATTAAGCAAGAATTGGCCACAGCTTTGTTAGATGTAGTTCAAGATTTTAATGCAAATATGGCGTAAACAATTATGAGTTTTATAAGTTCTGCATTTTCTAATTTAACGATGAATACGTACAAAGGGCTGGCTAATACTGGAGTTAACGCAGTCTTTTCTACGGCAAACTATAGAAAAAGAGATGGAAAATTGAAATTTTATTCCCCTCGTGGATATGAAAGTGTGTTTGTGTATGCAGCTAAACGTACTATGATGCAAATGACATTTGCAACTATCAATGATCTTTATCCTAAATATTTAAGGCAGTTGGATCAAAAAAATACTGCCGCAGCTTATCAAGCCAATCAGGGAAAAGAATTACAAACAATCATTAAAGATGGGCAAAATGCTGATGCAGACACTTTCAATAAGCAAGGGGTTGTATTAAAATATCAAGGAAAACCAGCCAACGAGGGGTTGTTGTTATGGATTAAAAACGAAAGTGGGCAAGCACAATCCGTGACCTTTAATACATATTGGGATAAAATTAAAGGGTTAAGCAATGAAGCAGCATCCGCTTCTTTGCTTAATTCATCTACAGAAGTAAAGGTGCCGGGAGACCCCGTGTTCTTAGATTTAGGAGCTATTGTACAAGCACAAAGTTCTAATAATTTGGTATTAACCAAAGTACAAGGACGTGACTATTCTCGTAAAGAATTAATTTCTGGCGGTGATGTTAATTTTACTGTAACAGGGAAAATTGTGAGCAATTACCCAGATGTATATCCTTATGCGGAAGTATCTAAATTCATTACGTTAATGCAACATAAAGGAGTTATTCAGGTATGTAATCTGTTATTTCAACAGTTTAACGTGACCCAGATCTTAATAAAGGATTTTCAAATGGGTCAAAATGAAGGTTTTAAAAATGTACAACCTTATAGTTTTACTTGTGTAGCTGTTGAACCTGATGATGCCGTTACAGTAGTTGAAGATACTATTAACGCTACTAATTTGGAAATTGCTCAAATGCAGAAAAAGGGTTGGGCAAAAGTATTGTTAGACAATGTTAAAAAAGCAGCTGCTTCACAGGCTGCACAAATGTTGGAATCACTTACTTCTAATGTAATTTAGTTAATATGAAAAGTTCGACTCCGGTAGTATATCCAGATGGATTAGATATATTGGTTTGCAAAATACTGATTTGGGAACCAGCCGATAAAAATACAATTGATACAGATGACCCATCTGAAGATAAGTGTTTGGTTATTAGAGAGTGCGCAAGTATTGAGATAGAAGAATCATATAAAAAGCTAATAGGAACAGCATTAGTTAAATTTCCAAAAGGAACTATCATCAAGCGCACACAAACCGCAGAAGATTTAGAAAAGAATGGAGCCTCTATTGTTTATACAGAACGTTTAAATGACGGAACAATTACAGAGGCCCGTTCCGGATCTTCTTTAGCCCAACCTTCAGATTTTAAAGTTGGTCAACGTATTCGGATTTATTTAGGGTATTATCATGATAAGGGGCGGGTGTTTGCTAACGCTGAAGAACGCAGAAAGGTTATGGAAGAAGAGGCGTTAAATCATACCGCTAATTTTGATGGTTATATTGTAAAATGCAGTGTGTCCACACCCTTAGAAATCAAATGTGAAAATATAGCCAGTAATTTAAAAAGGAAGACGTGTCCAAATGTGATTATTAATAAGGCTACAGTTGTAGATTTGTTAAAATCAGACGGCAAATATAAATTGTTGGATGGCACTGGGTTAGAAATTCATCCAGATACGCTTAAAGAACAAACCGATATAGGGAAAATCAAGTTAAGTGATGATTTAACTGTTGCTGATGTTTTAACAGAATGGAGTAAGTATGGATTATATTGTTTTATATGTTACGAAGATAATAAGCCATATATTAAAGTAGGTATGCCATATTCTAAAAAAAAGACAATGGCTATAGCTAATAGCAATGAACCAGCTAACGGCACACTTATTCAATTCGATTATCATGTAGCGACTGACAATCTCACTTTAATGAATGTAGACCCTGCATATTTAGCGGTTTCAGCAGAGGGATTTAAGATGGAAGGAGACAAACAAATCAAATATAGTGTTACTATTCGTTTGAACCCTCAATGGACCGGCACAAGCGATACAGAGCATAAAAAATTTCAATTGTTGAATGAAACCAAATTGAGCAGAAAAGCAATGAAGATGGGCGCAGTCAGCAAATCAAAATCTAGTGATAAGGTTGATTTAAGTCAATACCACATTATACCTTACATATCCAGAAAAATTGATATTTCGGAAGACGAATTGGTAGAAGAAGCAGAAGAGTATTTTGAAAATTATAACCGTAATGGCGTTGAAGGCACTTTAACCATATTCGGAGATTTACATATCCGATCTGCTGCAAAAGTTGAATTGTTAAGTTTACGAAACCCAGAAAAAAACGGTTGGTATCGCGTAGAAGAAGTGAACACTCAATTTGGAGTCAATGGTTTTCGACAAACTTTAAAACTACCTTATTGTATCGCAAAACCCGAACAAGATTAAAAACGTATGAGTATGAAAAAGGATATAAGCAATTTAAATGCAAACGAAACCATTTATGAAGCAATCAGGCAAATTGCATTACATAAACTGGTCAATCCACATACTAATGTGATTAAAAATACTTCTAAAGTTTCTGGATTTGTAGTTAAAGTACATACAGATGCCAGCGATGAGTTATGTGGTACAGTAGATGTGCAGGAATATTTATCAGATTTGTCTGAAAAACAATATTTAGACAATGGTTTACCAGTAGGTTTGCATGAAGGAGTATATCTTTCGGCTATTCAAAATAATGAAAACGGATTAGTGATTATTCCTTATTTGTATTCAGATGTGGTCATTACTACGGACCCTGATACATTACGTGAATATGTGATTCAATATTCTCACGCAGATACAGTACAGATTGATGCTCATAATCAGGTTACAATCGGTGCTACTGAAACAAAAGAATGGGAAGACTCTGAAGATGGCCCAGATGTCCATGAGCTTGAAAAAACAGGTGTATATGCACATACTGTTTATACCCCCAAGTCTGCATTAACGGAAGTTGCAAAAGGCGAAAGCGATGCAGACAAGAGCAGTATAGAAGTTACTGCTGACCAAATATTATCAAAACATGATAAGACCGAGCTATTATTGGATGCACAACAGTTATTAGCAAAGTATGACGCAAAAGAAATTATTATTAAAAGCGATGGCGTGTATTTAGGTAGTGGAAATGCCAAAGAACCTGCTGTGTTGGGCAATCAATTGGCTACACTGTTAATAGATTGGTTAAGTGCATTGTCACAAATGATGACTCCCACTATGATGGGACCTCAACCGCCGGCCAATGTAGCTCAATTTATTTCTTTGCAAGCAAAGGTGCAATCATATAAAGCTGCTACATCCGGTATCTTATCAAAAACTGTAAAAGTTGCAGAATAATATGGCGCAATTAAATGAAGGTATCGCTAATATCCCTGAAGGCAGTGCTTTAGAAGATATGTATAATCGTTTGGTAGCAGGTCTGGAGGAAGCTTCTAAAGAAACTCTTCCAGACCTGACCGGACCGGATTATGTACATGTGTCAGAAGACGGAAGCGGTTTATTACAACTCGATAAAGCTGTTTTTCCCATTACTTTTGAAACTAGCATTGTTGATGAGGCTAAAATTAACGCTACTATTAAAGAGCATGAAGACATTACCCGTAAAAACGCTGCTTATTTATTTGCCAACGCTACAGTGACTAGCTTAGGAGTTGGAGATAGTGGTGGAATTAGCGGTGCCGTTTCATTAAACGGTGACTCCATGTTGGGCAAATTAAATACTTTGTATGGATTTTCATCCGGAGCTAATGGAATTAAAATCTTAGATGTTTATCAGACTACAGAAGAAGATCCGGCTGCCAGAAAAAGCATAGTCAGCATAGATGGTGAATTACACCTTAATGCACATGGTTTATATATTAATGGCTATAATGTTATTAGCTATGACAATGATATTTTATCACTTGATGCCAGCAATATTGCTTTAAATGGTGACGTAACTTGTTCTGGAGTGATCCGTTTAGGTGATTTGACTATTTCTAAAGATGGTATCAATTATAACGGTCTGGAGTTTTATCATTCCGGAAATGCAAATAGAAAAGAAGTAGATTGGACAATGCGTAATAGCCATGTATATGGCACATTTACAGTAGAAAATTCCAGCACTTTTAAATCAACTGTTTCCGCATTAAATGGTGTGACTTTAGGTTATAACAATACAGGTGTATTTGCCATTACTAAAGCCAAATTAGCACAACTTACCGGAGACCTTAATATTATTACAGGCGGCGTACAATTTGATGGGAATTATATTATTCATGTTAAAAATGACAATGTGATTTCTTTTTCTGCTGCAAATAAGATTTTGAATTTGGGAGATGACGGCACACAAAAAATCACCTTACAATCAGGATTATATGATGATGATGGCGAATATGAACTCATCTCTAAATTCGGATCCGCTTATTTCCCAGAATCATTTAAAGCTGGTCATGGATTAGGTAACACACTAATGACCACCTATAAAGTATCTACTGAAAATTCCGGCGTGGTTTTTCATCGTTATTTGAAATTTGTAGATACAGGAGGACCTGGATTTTATAGCGATGGTGAATTAGTTATTTTTGAAGGACCATTCCGATATAACGATACCAGTGAAGCCAGTACAGTACAATTAACTGAAAGATATAATACTTCGTTTGGATATAAGGTTTCGACTAGTTTATATGCGCCGGCCAATCGTGTATCTGCCAGCTTGATGTTTGCCACAGATGCAGATTTTTACGTTTTTGACAAACCGTTAGAAGGAAAAACATCTCTTGGAATTTCCGGTAGCAAAACCCGTATCTTGGAGAATACGCTATTCTTTAATGACAATATTTATTGGTTAGCTATCAGTGATGGTGTAAAACATTATGGCCATGCTTATTTTGTAGATGATATAGGCTCCGTTACTTTTTCTGCTGGCTTTGCCGGTAGTGGGTGGAAAATCTATAAAAATGGATTAACCGGAAATATTTGTGCAACATTTGATGAAGTAACCGTGCGTAAAAAAATGCGCATATACGAATTAGAAGTTCAAAAAAATTCTGCTACAAATGGCTCTATGTGGGTTAGCGATTCTTGTAGTGGAGATATTGTAGAAGAAATATTATAATGGCAGTATATTCATATCGAAAATTTAAAGTCAGTATTAGTGAAGATTCTAAAAAAACACAAGGGTTACATGTAGGAGATATTGTACGTAGGCAGTATTTCGATTCTCCTAATCTTATTTATTCGCTCATGTGTGTGTTAGAAACCGGAACAGATACTGTTACTGTAATTGAAAATGGAGAATCTGTGCAAAAAGAACGTCCGTGGTTTATTGGAGCATTGCTGGAAGGCGATGCCCCAATGTCCGGAGAATTGTTAGATTTTGTACGTGTTACTAATTTATGGGACGCCAACCGATTGGGAGCCATTTATATGACCGCCAGCGATGAACAGTCACCATATATAGATGTTATAGACGGTATTCCTGTTGAACAGAGTTTATGCTATCCATCCAGTATTAACAATGTGTCGTGGACTGATTATTTTTCCCAATATACAATAGTCGGTCGTGCGTATGTGACAGCGACTTATCAAAAAAGTTATCTGGATAATTACCGAATATGCTCATTTGTACGTAATTCGGTTACAGCCAACACCGGTACTTTTATCGGTTTGCAACAACACATTGAAAAAACTTTGGGCAATCCAGATCGTGTATTGATTTCCTATAAAATAAAGTCCAACCGCACATTAAACAATATTATCGCTTCGTTGGGATATACAGACGGTTCCAGAATAGACGGTACTTTAAATGTTACCTCAACAACCGAATGGACTTATCAACTTCATGCTATTACTGTAGATTTTTCAGACCGCTATCAACGTATGTTTTCTTTGAACGTGAACGATAATCTATCTGAAGGAGATACAGTGGAAATTTCTGATTTGAATATTGTATTGTTGTCCTCTGTCGCCAATTTTGCCGGAGGTTTAAAGATGCGTTTAGGAAAGCTTAACGGTATCAACGACCCGGTTTTCGGCACGTTGGATAATTATGGAGCCTATATGCAACGTTTGTACGCCACCCAGCAAGTCAACATTTCCGGTACGTTAACAGCCGGTGACGAGAACGGGTTCGGATGTACATTCTATGCCGGAAAGATACATAAAAACGTGGTTATAAATAGTGTTGCGTGCGACTTTGATTCTGCAACCAGTATTGTCGCTACTAGTGACAATCCTGTCGGCGTGGGTGAAGTATATAGTTCAGACCGTACCATTATATTAAATGCCCAAACAAATGCTTGGATATTGGGGAAATTAGGTAAACAATATTGTTTTTCTTTTTGGTTGAAAACAGATACCGATTGCGATATTCTAATCTCACAAAACGGATATTCCATCCGTACTATTATTGTGGAAGGAAACGGGACATGGCAACGCTATTCTGTGGCTTTTATCATACAAGACCCCAATCAAGATGTGCCTCTACAAATGTCTTTGCAACAGTCTGAAGGCACTATTTATTTTACCGCACCGCAAATTGAAAAAGGCAAATACGCCACCCAATACCAACCAACTGATGATGTGTTGTCATACGTAGAAGATTATGGAGCCTGGTTTAACAAAGGGGGCATCGGTGGAACTATTCAGAATCCATTACTTAAACTGAATGATGACGGCTCCATCTCCAGTAGAGACAATTCGTTTATTATTAATAATGACGGGACAGGACAGTTTGCCAATGGACGGTTTAAATGGACAAAAGATAAAATATTATTACAAGATGTCACAATCAAGTGGGAGGATTTGGATGAAACCACCCAAGAGGCTATTAAACCAAAATCAATCAGGATTCTTGGACCTACCGTATTTGTGCAAGAAAATGACACTTATGCCCCCACCAGTATTACTCTTCAGATAAGCGAAACCAATTTTGTGTCCACATCAAGTGGTAGAAAATGGTATTATCTCTCTTCTTCAGGGGATTATGTATTGTTAGAAGGTGAGAACGGACGCACTTTAACAATTTTACCTACAGCAAGTTATTGGCAGGAAAAAACAATATTAACTATAAAATGTGTTGTTACAATAAACTCTTCAGAATACTCAGATACTATTACTATACAAAAAACAAAAAATGGTGAAAACGTATATAGCGTGTTGATAACTGCTTCGCGTGGCACTATTTTAAAGGACGGTGTTGAAGAAACCACATTGACAGCCAGCGTATATTATGGCAATGAAGAGGTGACAAATTTAATTCCCGACAATATGTTTAGTTGGGTAAAGGAAAGTGGCAACAGTGAAAGCGACACAGAATTTGCCCAGCAACATGAGGGGTACGGAAGAAATTTAACCGTCCGATTAACCGATTTGATTAATACAGCCAAATTTGGCTGTAAAGTTGCTAAAGATTAATCATTGTTTATTATGGGATTATTAAATTTAAACAAAAAGACCGGCGATACATTTACAGCCGCAGAAGTTAATCAGATTGGAGCAGCTATCGACCAAAATACTAATGATATTGCAGAATTGCGCAGTAGCATGATGTATTGGTTTGTTGATTACGATGAAGGCAACAATACTGCATTAGCTGTTGGTGGAAATATGGAAGTTCGCCAGAATTATTTTGATATGTGTGGCCGTATCATTGTTAATCGAAATGGTGATGCTGCTAGGCTTAATGCCACAGACAGTAACTATTTTGAAGATGGTACAGCTGCAAAACATGATGGTAGTTATGGACAAACAATGGCATACAGACCACCTTTGTATGGCAAAGTAGTTCGTTTGTCATCTACTGTTGTACGAGTTTATAAAAGCCCAACCCCTATGCAGGGATTTACTTTATTGTATGATACTATTGTTGAGGGGGCGTTTTTGGGTTCTGTAGAAACTATTGATGGGCAAATCTGTTTAATGAGTTTGGCCAATACTTTACCTAAAGATAGTATTAGCATGTCAACAGCCTGGGGATATGCACAAAATTATGGTAAAGATTGGGGGTTAATGAATTGGACCGCTTGGAATGCGGACAATTTACTTGCTCACGATTTTTGTAAAAATCGTAATGTACGCCCCACTTTAGGCTCTGGTATTATTGGAGGCACCAACTCAGGGTCAGCATCAGGTGTAGCTTATACAATTCCGTCTGGATGTACTTTGTCTTTAGGCAATGCAAGCGGTAAAGTTTCGGTTACTGCGCCTGATACTTCTGAACAATTCTCGGAAGTTTCTTTATTTGGTAAAGAGTCAGCTTGGGGCAAAAAGTGGCAATTTATTGCCGGAAATATCCATAATGGTAGTACCATTTATATTTGGGATGATAATAAAGTAGTGAATGGCAACCCTCCATCTGGAGTTAATTATCGCACTGCCTATTTTAACAATGATACCAATAGTAATGGTAAATGCCCTACCAAGATGGCTTTTGGAGAGAAAGCAGATTTGTTACCTACAGCTTTTCAAACAACTAATAATACTACCTTAAATTATGCTGCAATGTGGTATATGAATGGTGGTGGTGAAATTCTGCGCGGTGGTGGGTGCGCGAACCACGGCTCGAATTGCGCCCCCGGTTACGTGGACGCGGGTTACTCTTTCGGGGACTCGCATTGGTCCGTCGTGCCTCGGCTCTCCTACTACGGTAAGTTGAATTTTGTTAATGGAAAAGAATTAGTAGCTGCTGCTGGCTAATTTTCCAAACTCTTTTTATTAGGGAATACTAATCTTGTATAGTGAATAAGTAAATTATGGTGGTGAGGTTTCTAAAAACCTTCTGCACGGTGGTGGGAACGCGAACAACGGCTCGAATTGCGCCCCCGGTTACGTGAACGCGAATAACTCTTTCGGGAACTCGAATTGGAACATCGTGCCTCAGCTAACCTTTATGGCCTACAAGCTAAAATATTTCTGTTTGAAGGAATCTCACACCATTTCTGAGTAACGAAATACTTACTTGGAGAAGATGTCTAACAGTGTACAATGGTATGGTAGGATTTGTTAATCCGAAGTAGCTGTATGCGGCTTAAAGGAGACTTTAAGTATTAAAAACAATTAAAATTGTGAAAAAAGAAGGTCATGTGATGTGCCGAATTCATTCGGTGAAAAATCTCAAAAAAGCGGTGCATAAATCGCAATTAGGTAAAAAGAAGAAATACGGTTGTATTAAATACAATAAACACCGTAAAGAAAATTTTTTGGCATTAAAAGAAATGTTAGTGAACGGAACTTTTCATACAAGTCCGTATAAAACATTTACCATTCGTGCAGATCAGGGCAAATTGCGCGATATTTCTAAATTGCCTTATTTTCCTGATCGTATTGTGCATCACGCAATCGTTAACGTTATCGAGCCTAGACGTGTACGTAGCTTCATACGTGATACATTTTGTTGTATTAAAGGGCGTGGTTTGATGGACGGTACCAACCGATTGCAAAGAGCTTTGAGGCGGTACCCTGATGCAACTAAATTTTGTTTAAAAATTGATTTAAAGAAGTTCTTTCCGTCTGTAACTCCGGCAATTATGAGTCGTGAATTCCATAGATTGTATAAGGACAAAGCGTTTTTAGCACTCATGGATGACATTATTTTTAGTACGCCAAAAGGATTACCGATCGGCTCTTTAACTAGTCAATTAATGAGCAATGTTTATTTATCTCCATTAGACCATTATGTCAAAGATCAATTAGGTGTAAAATTTTATTACAGATATTGTGATGATATAGTGGTACTTAGCGACCATAAGGGGTATTTGAAATGGATTCTACGTGAGATTAAAAAATTTGCATCAGAACGTTTAAATTTAGTTGTAAAAGACACTGTACAACTTTTTGAAGTTGAAAAAGTCGGCATAGATTTTTTAGGTTATCGCTTTTATCATAAACACAGATTATTGCGTAAATCTATCAAAAAACAATTTTGCCGATACATGAAGCGAGCGATGACCCCTCAACGTAAACAAGAGGTGTTAGCTGCATTAAAGGATGGTGTCAACATGGTAATTGTCGTCGTTTATGGTTTTTACAAACCGGTCTTAAAACATACCAATTGCCATCTCAATTACAATCACCTAAGCCTACACAAACTACAACTCAATGTCAATCAACATCAGCTTCATCTCGCGCTATCAAGCGTAGACGTGCTTACTTTGCACGTTTAGATGAATGTGAAGACATAATGATTTCGGCGATTAATCACGCTCGACTTAGTTATTATACTGATATTGTTTAATTGTTTTAGTATGAACGAAGTAGAATTGTATCGGGCTTATACTCCAGCACCTTTGTATGCAGATTTAGGACAGGGGTTAATCAAGGTGTATTTTAATGAGCAATCAAAAGAAGTAACTGTGCCTTTAATGGATGAAGACGCAGAGCCTCAGCAAGCTACAGAATATACAGCTTGGCATGTAGATGTAACCCCAGATTATAGTCATATTATCTCCAGCATTGTACGCAGTAAATATTCGCAAGACGATGTAGAAGCTATTTTATGTAATCATGTTGAAGGTCGTATTGAGGATGAATATGATGATTTGGTAGCTTGGAGATCTATGGCCCGTAATGTGGCTTCGCAAGTAATGAAGGCATTGGGAAAAGTCGTATAAATAGCAACACTCCTGTTCGAGAAAGCCTATTCTTAATTAAAAAATTGAGAATATGGCAGATTTATTAGCACAAGGATATATAACAATTGCGGTGGTAAACGATGGGTACAGCCTATCGCTTACCACCTCTTCTGTATCTATACCTGCCAATCACGATGGTTCTGACCCAGATTTGAGTTGTGCTTATACCAATGTGTCATTGTCTAAAGGCAATGTAAGCCAACCCATTGAAATAATTAATGTCATTCCCAGCACTAATGGTATTCAATATACTTATGTGCCTGCTGGTCCATATAATTGGAAAGTTTCTATTATTGGATTAGCTTCTGATATTACTTCTGGGTCTTTGGATATTATTGTGCGTACACCCGATGGGTATCAAACATCAGCAAGATTTAATTTTTCTGTTGTTCGTAATACTACCAATCTTGATTGGATTGAAGAATGGAACGGTACGCACACCCAGATTGGCTCTAACTATGTTATTACCCCCAAATTATTTGCTGGACATAAGACTAGTGAAGGTAAAATTACAGGTATTTATTTAGGAAAACTCAAAGGATTTATCGGTGAAGTTTTTCCATTTACATTGTCGGATGCTGAAGAAGGTTTGTACGGTTATCGAGACAACAAAATAGTATTTTACATCGACAATAATGGAGCCAGGATTGGAGGGTGGGATATTACCCCAGATTCTATCCAGTGTCTTGATGGTACTTTAACCATTAAGTCTGAAGGTGCTATTTCTTCGCAAAGTGACGGAATAGAACATTGGGCTTTGAAAAAAGACGGAAGTGCCTCGTTTGCCAATGGAAAGGTAACGATGGACGCAAAAGGCAATGCGTCTTTTGACGGACATATTATTGCACGTTCTGGAGAATTAGCTGGTTGGACTATCGGTGAACAAAGTATTTATAAAGTAGGTGTAGCCATCAATTCTTCCAGACGATTTATTGCTGCCGCAAATGTCATAACTTCAGAATTAGAAGGTGATCAGTTTGATTGGGTAAAACAATATGGCGGTGCTGCAATGTATTATATCAGTAACGCCGATTATGGGTTTATCGGATATAAAGGAGATAAACTTATGTTTTCAGCCGGTTCTAAAAATTATATTGCCGGATGGAGTTTTGATGAATCTGCTTTTTGGCTTGGCACCAAGAATAATAATATGGGGCAATTTACCAAAGACGCTTCCAGTATTACGATTGGTACTAATGGTATTCGCGGCTATAAATTTTATTTGGACAAAAATGGTGCCGGTGCGTTGGCCGGAGGCAATATTGTATGGGACGAAACTGGTAAAGTCACATTTTCTAAAGATGTTACGCTTCAATGGAGTGTTGGAATTGAAAATGCACAAAACGCTGCCCTTTCTGCTGCAAACGAAGCACAGGAAGCGGCGAAGGCGGCTAAGGATGCAGCCGACTTAGCTCAAAGTAATTTTGATTCTCTAAAAGGATATGTGGATGGAGCATTCTCAGACGGAATCATTTCCAGCACTGAAGCGCAGGCTATAGAGAAATATATCAATATAGTCAATAATACAAAAGCTGGTGTCGAAGCTACTTATACAAAGTTGTATGCGAACACTTATTTAGACGGTACCGAAAAGACTACCCTACTGAATACTAAAGTATCGTTGTTTGGAGCTATCAGTAATTTAATTGCATGTATCAATACAGCTATTTCTGATGGAAAGGTAACAACGGAAGAAAAGAATAATGTGAATGCTAAATTTACAGCGTTCAATTCCGCTTTGTCAGCTTTTAACACAGCCGTAGAAACAGCAAACAAGAAAATCCAGGATAACCTGAAAGGATATTCTGACGCTGCCCTTTCTGCTGCAAACGAAGCACAGGAAGCGGCGAAGGCGGCTGGCAATAAATACGGCCAATTGATTGGTACCTATTTAACTTATATCGACCAAAAAGGTATATATACCGGTACTTTAGCAGCCGATCAAATTATTTCTGGCACGATTTCAACTGCCAATATTAAACAAGCAAACAACAGGTGGTTCTTAAATCAAGATGGCTCCGGTTCGTTGGCAAACGGCAATATTTCTTGGGACCAAGATGGCAATGTGCAATTTTCCAATGATGTAATATTAGCATGGAAAGATGTGTTGGCAGTAGGTAGTTATACTGTATCAATGACTACTCCCTCTGTAGTATGTGCTACTGATAATGATGGCAATAATGCAGAT
The DNA here is from genome assembly GCF_000435115.1 of Bacteroides sp. CAG:633. NCBI lineage: Bacteria > Pseudomonadati > Bacteroidota > Bacteroidia > Bacteroidales > Bacteroidaceae > Bacteroides > Bacteroides sp. CAG:633. Next base: position 66,667 of record NZ_FR883109.1, read on the forward strand.
TTGTCAGATGCTTATACAACAATCTCTGTGTGGTCTGGTAAAACACCTGTCAAATTTACCATTTTAAATGTATTCCCTAGTGCGGATGGCATTAAATATTCGTATGAAAATGCCGGTGATTATTCATGGAGAGTAGCATTAACTAATGTTGCAGCTAATGTTCAGTCTGGTTTTCTGACTATTGTTATTAAAACGCAAGATAATTTTGAAATGTCAGTGCGCTTTAGCTTTGCAATGGTAAGAAACCCTAAAGAACTAGCCTTTTTAGATGAATGGGAAGGGTCATACACTCAAATAGGATCTAATTATGTAGTGACCCCTCGTATTTTTGCTGGTATGAAAACTTCTGCCGGCAAATTGACCGGTGTGTATTTAGGTAAACTGAGCGGATATTTAGGCCAAACCCTTCCATTTACTTTAAGTGAAGCGGAGGCAGGTATCTATGGCTATAAAGATAGTACCATTATATTCTCTATAGATAATCAAGGGGCTTTGATTGCCGGATGGAAATTTGATTCTGAATCTTTGTATTTGGGAAATAAAAACAATACATCAGGGCAATTCACGAATGCGTCTGGATCTATTACGATTGGAACAAAAGGAATCCGTGGCTTTAAATGGGGGCTTAATTCTGATGGGTCAGGATCGTTAGCAGATGGTAATATTAAATGGGATGCTGCCGGCAATGTTACTTTTGGTGCCAGTGTGATTCTCAATTGGACCAATGCCGCTCAAGAAGCAGCTGATGCAGCCAAAGATGAGGCTATTGATGAGGCACAAAAAGCAGCCGAGGCAGCTGAAGCAGCCGCTAAAGAACTTGCGTCTGCAATGGCATTTGGGAAAATGTTATATCGTGATCCTACATTTGTAGAAGGAGGCAATGGCATTAGTGTATATAATAATAGTGGCAATGGTACAGTTACAATCACTCGTACCAGTAGCTCGACTGTACCTAATGATAGCGGAAAAATGTTGACTATTAAAAATACCGGTACAGCTTCGCCTTATTGTGGGGGTTTTTCATTTACTACTCAATGTGGATATAGAAAAATCTTTATTACAAGAATTATTGCTAAAATTCCTGTAGGAAGAGATATTACTTTTCATACTAACAGTATGGGAACTGGAGGCACACAAAAATGGCTTACTCCAACTAAAGGTACTGGTGATTGGCAAGAATATATTTGTAAAGTATATTGTGGTACATCCAATTTTTCATCAACCCATTTTTTTGCAATTACCGGTGCTTATAATGTTACCTGGTATTTAGCGTATGCCACCGTGTTTGACGTAACAACATCAGAGCGTTACACAACTACTATTGATGCAAATGGTATATACACAGCAACACTCAATGCTAATCAGATTACAGCAGGTACAATTGATGCTGACCGCATTGGTGCAAAAAGCATTACAGCAGATAAGATTGCCGCTAATACCATTACGTCCGCTCAGATTGATGGTGACAGTATTAAAGCTAACATTATTAATACCAACTATATAAATGGTTTAAGTTGTACATTTACTAAAGGTAAAATTGGCGGTTGGACTATTGGAGCAAACAGTATTACAAAAAACAGCGTATCGCTAGGTAGTGATGGGACAATAAGTAATGGCTCATATTGGTCTTTGAAAAATGATGGTTCCGGTTTTGTGGCAAAAGGTAATATCACTTGGACCAATACTGGCGTGATGACGATAAAAACAGCCAATATAGAGTCTAGTGTATTGAAAAATGTTAAAATAACCGGTACAGTCAGACAACCTTGGGCACGTTCTGGAATATATGTCAATATTGGTGGTAATTCTAGTGAAACACTTACATTTGATAATGTTGCAGGAGGTGCATCTGGAGGGTGGGAAGACGGTAGTTTAAATAGTATGCTATCGTGGACGTTAAATGATAGTGGTCGTATTATGCGAATAGCTAACTGGAAGTTTAATGGAGAAACATTTACCGGTAAAGCCACAGTATCAGCCCCTTCTGGTAAATACTTTTTTGAAGATGGTCTTTCTAAATCAACTTTAACTGTTTCAAGAGAAATGGTTGAATTAATAGGATATGGAGATGATCGCACTTTTTATGGTTGGATTGTCGTTCGTAGAATTGATTTAGGTTCAACTAAAAGATATGGTAGAGGACTAAAAGTGTTGGCACAAGGTATGGTGTCTGGTTATAGCAGTGGAGCAAGTATTAGTTATAAAACTTTTGACGGCAGCTCAATGTCAGTAACTCGTTTATCAGAAGGCAGGTATCAGATTTCATTTTCAAGTACCTGGTTTTCCAGTGCTTCAGATTGTTTGGTTATGTTGACAGGGTATGGTTACTCTTCAGGTTCGTCTACAGCTCCCATCAAAGCAACTTTGACTAGTAGAAACACTACTAGTATTATTGTAGATACAAGTGATGACTCTAGTAGAAATGATGGCTCATTTATGTTTTATATTAGCAATCTAAACGATTGGATGTATATATAAAATTATGCGTAAAGATATTCAAATAAATACTTCCACACACGATATAGTGCTACATGATAAAAACTTAGTAGCTACTTATCCATTTGAATGGGTTCAAGAGGGAGATACATATTTATATGGACAAATAACCATACCAGAATATGTGTCAACTCGTATGTTAGAAGAAACGGGGGTAAGGGTGTCTATTCCTTATACCCCAATTTATAAGCCTATAACTATTCGGATTGTAAGAGAATTGGAAAACGGTTCTTTACAAACCATGATAAACCCAGTGAACCGAACAGAATGGTTTAATATATTGACCAAATTATATAATAAGACACAAAAACAAATTTGTGCATCTCAATTACTTATGGTCAGTACCACGGATTATTTAATCCAAATTATTAATGGTGACGCGTGGATATGGTCTAACCAGAATTCTGATTTGATTAATGTTAATGCCAACTTTCAGAATCGTAATTTAATGTTGCAATGCGTTCCCTCTAATGCTTATCGCTATCCAGTGTCGGGCGTGGGGTTAGTACGATATTTACATAGTAATTTAAGTCAATCAGATTTAGCTGATAGATTGCAATCAGAATTTAAAGCTGACAAAGTAACAGTAAAAAATGCTGCCTTTAACTCTTATACAGGAGATCTGGAGTTGGATTTAGATTTTACAGAAGCCGATGCAAGTGTATAAAGTACAAAAGAATCAAAATATATATGATGTTGCCTTATATTTATTTGGCAGCATTGAGGGTATTTTTGAATTAATGGCTAACAATCCTGAATTGTCGTATGATACAGAATTAAAAGAAGGAGACGAATTGTATTGGGATGAGCAAACTATTATACATCAAAGTATTGTAAATGAATTCTATACTACACATATTGTTCCGGCAAATGCTACAAGAAACATTTACTACAAATCTACTGATGCAGAATTACGTTGTTATATCCAAATACCTAATAATAGCGTGTCTTTAACTTTACATGTGTCTGGAGACCATTCTATGATTGTAGATTGGGGAGACAATACGCCTTTAGAAACTATAACTCTCCAGTCTGATGTGCAGCAGTATATTCACTATTTTGATAATGTGGTATCTGAAAGATACATTCGGTTATATGGTGATTTTAACCTTAAAACATGGGATGTGTCTTCTATCAATGGATTAATTATGCCCACCATGCCACTCGTTGTCGATGAATTCATATCTCAGAAGAACAAAATTTCTTTGCAGGGCCTATTTTTATTTAAGGGTACATACTCTGTGATTTTGTCGGGTATGGATATTGAATCTCTAACACCCATACAAGATATGAGTTTGAGTTATTTACAATTGACAGATAACAAATATGCAGATGAATCTTGTATAGATGCTTATTTGATTTATTTAGCTACACATAATAATCAAAGACGTAATTGTAAAATTGTGTTAGATGTACAGCCTTCCGGCACATACGGTGAACCACCTAAAGATGAGCATGGTAATTATATTATTACAACCGGTATGCAAGCTATTTATGTGATTCTCCATGAGCCTGCCTGGAATGAAGCTGGCCCTTGGGTTTTTGATATTAAGGGTATCGAATATGCTGCTGACAATTTGACGTTTAACTATACTTTATCATTGATTATGGAATAACGATAACTAAATATGAGTAGAACATTAACAGAAATATATAATGAAGCGGTCGAAGCCCGTAATCAATATTTGGAATTAACTGAATTAACCAATAATTCCAAAATGTCTATTATCAATGCTTTTACATGGGTTACGTCTGCTGCCATATTTTCATTTGAAAAACTGATGGATGTGTTTATGCTGGATATTGCTACGGTTTTTAGCAATCGAATTAATGGCACTCCAGCGTATTATGCCAATGCTTTGTTGAAATGGCAATATGGCGATGATTTGGTTGTAAATGAAGAAGGTACCGCTTTTCATTATCCAACTATAGACGAAGCAAAGCGTATCATTACACATGTGTCTTATCAGGAATATTATAGTTCTGAATTTAAGGACAATGTACTGATTTTAAAAGTAGCTACTGGTACCGGAAGTAATTTAAGTCGTCTGACCGATGAAGAATTGATTGCCGCTAGAGCCTATCTTAATCAGATTAAATTTGCTGGAGTTAAATGTAATGTTGTTAGTCGCAAAGGAGATGTATTAGTACCGCGTGTTACAGTATATTATGATGGTGCAGTAAGCAAAGAAGAACTATATGACAAAATAGACGAAGCATTGACTCAATTTATCGCGGATATGAAATTTGATTCTTTGATTTATGCACAAAAGGTGATAGATGCCATTCAAAGTGTAGAGCATGTAACTGACGTATATATTGACCCCAACGCAGCGGTTGAGCAAGGTATATTTATCGCACAATATGATGATAACGATGGCTTAGGCCCATTGCAAAAGATTGTACGAAAATGTTATACATCCAGCGGTTATGCTAAACAAAGCACCAAAGAAAATGAAGAAAATCTGTTGCCTACTTTTCGTGAAGCAATTGCATTAAAATTAGATTCAGAACAATGAGAAGTTATAAAATAGATACAGATAAAATGGTGAATCAGTTGGTTCCTCATTATTTAGGAGGTAGAAGATTGGTGTTATTTCTACAATCTTTATTAGCTCCTTTAAAAAGTCTAGGTACGATATGGGAAGATTGGGCTACAAACAAGCGTATTGAAGCTGCTATGACTTCACAAGTAATTATGCTGGAGTATTTTTTGAATCGCAAATTCAACCAATATTTATTAGACCCATCCCAGCGCATTGTTATTTCTGATGGTGATACGCCTGGTGTTCCATTGTATTGGGAGGCTGCTTTATCTGATATTTCAGATATGATATTATACGCTAAAAATGAAAATTCGAGCAAAAACCCCGTGTTACGATGGAAAGATGAAAAGATGATTACAACTGATTATAGTTTTACAGTGAGTTGCCCACCTATTAATACACAAAAAATTTCTGAAGAAGAATTGACAGCTATGATTAGCTATTATGTGGGCTTATATCGTATTGCAGGTAAAAAATTTATTGTAATATATAGTTAATATGAAAGAGTTTACATCCCAAACAGGTGGCCGATACACCTATATTGATGATATGATGAACTTGCAAGATTTAGCATTAGCTTTTGCAAGTATATTTAATGATTGTGACAATTTTATCATTAGTGGGTGTCAAGTCACAGGCAATACCATCAGTGCCGGATATGTATATATTAATGGTAAGATCCGTTACTGTTCTGGTATTTCCAGTGCGTCTAAATGGCCCATGTATATATATGAAAGCAATTACTTTGAAAAGGTGCCGTATGCAGATTCTGCCGATAAAGTAGGGCGTAATGTGTATGGATGCGCCCTTGCTTCCAGTGTGCCTACAGTTAATGATTCGTTGACCGGTGTACCTCCACAATCTATAAGTATTAGTTCTGATGGCAGTGCCACACGTTTACAAGATGCTTTTATTGGTAAATATGGTCTTTTATTGAATCCCAGTAAAACATCACAATCTGTCAACAAATCGGTTACTTTCAATGGAATATTAACTGCCAATGCTGGAGTAAGTTCTAAAAGTAATATTGATTTGATACGAGGTTCCGCTAAAGCCACATTGTCTTATAACGCTTCTGGAGCTTTAACCATACAATCAGTAGTATCTAACAAAACCCACAAACTAACAATTACTGAAGACGGAGAATTCCAGTTTTACGCAAACAATGTTTTACTGGGAACTATTAATTCGCAGGGCACTTCGCTTAAAATCGCAATTGCATCTGACATTACTAAAGGAGGCAACCTTGTTTTGACCAACAATCATTTATATAATGGTGGCTTTGCTTCTAATGATGCTGCAATCAATATTAATGTATGGGGGTATAATGGTGGGGTGACTTATTATCGCAATACTAATATTGGTGATGGTAAGGGTAACATCATTATGTCTGTTACTGGGGCTAATAAAAATGTGATTTTTAATGGTCCTGTCAATATTGCTTATGCTAATATCCCACTCACCTTTTCTCACCCCACTCTTAGCAAAACAGACAAGACCTTAACACATTATTGTTTATGGCGTGATAAAAGTGGGGATAGCCTTGGGGTTATGGGTTATACCACCAATACTGATTTTCATTGGCATATTAAGAATTACATCGGTTCTGTACAAATTGATAATGACGTATATATTACCGGTTCTTTATATGTTAAAGGAACAAATGTCTTGGAATCCTTAGTTAGCAACAGCACATTTAATACAGCCATTAATAAAAAAGCTAACGCTGCTGATGTATATACTAAAAATGAATCAGACAAACGTTATGTCAAATTAACCGATAGTATTACAGTTTTTGTTACACAAGCCGGAGGTGGAGAGCCGGGCAAGGCCGCAGTAAGAGCTGCTATAGGAGCCAGTTCTATTGCAGATTTTAATGGCGCATTGCATTTAGATCAGGGTTTTCAAGATATTGTATCATACGGGCTTCCAGCCTCTAGTGAATCTGGTTATGCAACCAAATTAGAAAGTCGTAAACGTGCCTTATGTAACACATTGGGGGCCGCTTTCTATACAGATATTGACCAACGCTATATAAAACGTTCTGACAGTATTTCAATATTTGTATCTGGTGCTGGCGGTGGTACTGTTGGACAAGCTTCTGTATGCAATACTATTGGGGCTTGTACGGTTAGTGCGTTTGCTGACGCAGTGTTGAAATCTCAGGGATTTCAAGATATTGTGTCATACGGACTACCCAATGTTGGAGATCCTTCTTATTCAACAAAACTAGATGCCAGAAAGCGTACTTTGTGTACAGCTATTGGAGCGGCTTATGCCAGTGATTTAGGAGTGCCGCCTAAAGATACTGGGTGGATTGCAATGACTGTCCAAAATTGTGGTATTACTACTAAATTATATGTACGGCAAGTGGGGCATGTAGTTTCTATTCAAGGACAATTACATACTCATCATAGTGGCATTATTTTTACACTTCCTAATACTATTGATCCTCCGAAATATGAAATTGGCTATTCTCACAACAAAGCAGGGCGATGGCATTGTGTTATTGAAGGAGGGTCACGTGATTGTAAAGTTGATTATTGCAGTAGCGGTTGCTCTGAATATATCGGATTTTTAATGACTTATATTGTATAATATGAAAATCATTGATGTAAGCAAAGACATTCAAAGTCAAAAAAACAATGCACAGCGTGCTTTTGTCAAATCATCCTCCAGTGAAAAACAAGAAACGCAAGAAACATCTAAGAAAACCAGGAAGACCAAAAGGGTACAGTCTGAAGAGATTTGATCAGACACGAATAGGTTTTTTGTTAGCTCACGAGGTGCCAATTGAATACAAACTGCTGATGGAGACCGTAAAATCATTAAAATTAAGTTCTCCATCAGCAGAACTTATCGAAGCTATAGCTTATGCTTCAAATGACCCTTTTTTTCGCAAAACAAAATTTTGGCGTTGTTTGATGGATTATAAAAAATATGGATTAAGACCGCCATACGCCATTAAAACAAATGTAAATAAAGAGCTGTATTACATTAGAATACGTATTAAAAAGTATCTATTATGATTAATCAATATGTATCATATTAGATACTTTTTCTATTCTAATTCATTGTGATTTAGAATATAATTGTTAGTTTTGCATTTGCAATTGATGATTTCTATCTATAACATTTACTTAATACCGTAATTTTATGCGTAAGGTATCGCGCTTTTTCAAGCCGTTACCATGTCCAACACCCACCCCAAAAAGTCTTTATCTTTTACGATGTAAATCTACCGGGTTGTATAAAATTGGCTCAACTCACGAAAAAGTTCAAACCCGTATCAGCAAACTGTATTACAATAGTCATACAGATCAACGTACTATTGAGATTATCAAAATCTGGGATAAATGCGGCTTTTGCGAACGATATATTCTTTCAGCATTTGAACGTATTCGAGTGTCACATCCTTTTTATCGCAACGGACATTTGGAATGGTTTCAGTACACAAGTGATGAATCAAGTCTTATCAAGACTATTGAATCTTTTATCGAAAGTTTAACGTAAAGAAGATATGAAATTAATCAAACCATCTTTTACAATTTTACATCAAGCTCCTGGATTAGAAGGAGTATATAAACAAATAGAATTGGCTGGCCGTACTTGTTATAAGTCAGAAGATAAGATTACACCAGATTCCGCTAAAGCGTTTGTAGAACGAATGATAAATTCCGGACATGGTGCAATGTTAGAGCATGGCACAGTATATTTAGGTATGCCTATAGAAACAATTATTCCCATAGAAGCTAATGGTTGGGGGAAATATGAATCTAATAAATACTCTAAAGGAGGTGTTGTTTGCTCTATTAATGGTGAAAAAAGAGTTGCTATAACCACTAATCTTAGAGTGTTAGTGGAAAACGGCTGGTTGGATGATTTGCAATATATTTGTGAACCTACAAAATATCACGAAAAAAGAATCACTGTCCGGTTTATCTGTGACCGAGGTGTATCACATGAATTTGTAAGACATCGTGTTTTTAGTTTTGCTCAGGAATCCACCAGATATTGCAATTATTCTAAAGATAAATTTGGCAATGAATTAACCTTTATCCAACCTTGTTATTTAAATGAGGCAGAGTTAGCTCAATACGGGCCTTATCATCTTGTCAGCAGAAATAAATCACCTGAAAGCATATTTATTTGTAGTCTTAATAATGCTGAAAAAGATTATTTGACGCTTATTGAATCAGGTTGGAAAGCACAAGAAGCTAGAGCAGTATTGCCTAATGCCCTAAAGACTGAACTTGTAATGACAGGTTTTGCAACTGATTGGCCACATTTTTTTGAATTACGGTGTGCATCTAACGCTCACCCACAAGCCAGAGAGTTGGCTATTCCTTTATATGACGAATTTTTAAATCAAAAACTTATTTAATTCAACGTATGAAAGTACAAAAAAGAAACGGTCAAATTGTAGCATTTGACATTTGTAAAATTGAAAATGCAATATCAAAAGTATTTGAAAGCCAATCAATTAATTATGATTCAAATGTAGTTGAACACATCAAGCAAGTGATACAGACCTCTTATCCAGAAGGAACTGTTGAAGTTGAAGCCATTCAAGATTGTGTAGAAAACGCATTGATGCAATTTGGATATTATAATGTAGCCAAAGCATTTATTCTATATCGTGAACAACGCAAGCAATCCAGATTTATTAAAGAACGAATAGATTACATGAATCAGTACAGCTTGTCAACAGATAACGCTGCCAGCTCTTCAGAAACAGACGCTAATGCTAACGTGACTGTGAAAAATGTAGCAAATCTGGAAGGCGAAGTGTATAAAGTAACCAATCGCATTATCCAACGTCAACGGATGAAAGATGAATTGAATCTGTTATTCCCAGAAATTGCCAAACAATACGAAGCCGATTTGAATCATCATATCGTTTATACGCACGATGAAGCGTCTACGCCGGTGCTTAAACAATATTGCATGGCGGTCAGCTTATACCCATTGATGACTGAAGGTGTAGGCAACATTGATGGGGTTACTCCTTCAGAACCGAATGATTTACAATCGTTTAGCGGACAAATTACCAATCTGATATTTTTATTGTCGGCACAATGCAAAGGAGCGGTAGCTGTAGGTGAATATTTTATCGCACTCAATTATTATGTGGTAAAAGAATTTGGTCCAAAATGGTATGACAAGTTGGATTGCGAGGCAACAACACCCCATTGTTTAATTCGTAGAACCGTTAAAGACCATATTTTAAAGGCATTCAAACAATTTGTGTGGGGCGTTAACCAACCTGCCGGCAACCGAAGTTATCAATCGCCTTTTACCAATATTTCATATTACGATAAAACATACTTCGAGTCATTATTTGGTGAATTTTACTATCCCGATGGCACTCGCCCGGAGTGGAAAGCTGTGGACACATTGCAACGAATGTTTATGAAATGGTTCAATCAAGTCCGACTTAAACAAGTATTGACTTTCCCAGTTGAAACCTTTGCAATGGTGCATAATAATCACGATATAATTGACCAAGAGTATAAAAACTTATGTGCTGAGATGTATGCTGAGGGACACTCGTTCTTTACTTATATCTCAGACAGCGCGGACAGTCTAGCCAGTTGTTGTAGGTTACGCAATGAATTGGCCGAAAACACATTTAGCCCCACTTCAGGATTAACAGGAGTTATGACCGGAAGTTGTAATGTGATTACCTTGAACATCAATCGTATTGTACAGGACTGGGCGTTACAACATCCGTTTGAGGGCCATTCTCTTGTTAAAGGACAGCCATTGCAGACTAATCCATTGAATTGTGTCCATTTGGAACAAGATTTTGTGCAGTATCTCACAACAATCTTGCAGCGTGTGTACAAATATCATATCGCTTATAAAACAATGCTCTATGATATGGAAGACAAGCGTATGTTTGCATCTTCCAATGGTGGGTATATCTATATCAATAAACTATATTCCACTATTGGTATCAACGGCTTGAATGAAGCTGCTAGGTTCTTAGGGTTAACTGTAGGCAATAACCCCGAATATATTCAATTCCTACAATTAGTGTTAGGCACTATCAAAGAGCAGAACAAATTACATTCCATTCACGATAAAAAGCGACCTTTCCTGTTTAATTCTGAGGTGGTGCCAGCAGAAGGTTTGGGCGGTAAGAATTATCGTTGGGACAAGCAGGACGGATATTGGGTTCCAGACGATGAGAATTTGTATAATTCGTATTTTTATGATGCCCATGACAACACCTCTGTTTTGGATAAATTTGTTTTGCATGGACATCAGACTTATCAATATACAGACGGAGGTTCGGCTGCCCATGTTAATCTGGAAGACCATTTGAGCAAATCGCAATATCTTAAATTGATAGATTTTGCAGTTGCCAATGGCACCAACTATTTCACATTTAACATACCGAATAGTAAATGTGAAGATTGCGGTAAGATTATCAAGAAACCGATTGATATTTGTCCATGTTGCGGTAGTCACCATATTACTCAATATACCAGAGTTATCGGGTATTTACGCCCAATAAAAGCATTTGGTGAAGATCGACAAAAAGAGGCAGCAAATAGAACATATAGTGATGGAAAATCTCAGATATGATGAAATATGTAGATACTAAAGTGGTATTCAGTGAATTGCCGAATGAAATCACATTGGCCATTAATATTAGTGGTTGCCCGTGCGCTTGTCACGGGTGCCACTCCAGTTATTTGGCCGGAGATATAGGCGTACCACTAACATACGAAGAATTATCCAGACTCATTCAAGCTAACCGAGGAATTACAGCTGTTTCATTTATGGGTGGAGATGCAAACCCTGCTGAAATCAACCGACTTGCACATTGGGTCAAGACACAGACCCATCTGCTGACAGGCTGGTATTCCGGCAGATCCCAGTTGTCTTCTGATATAGAATTGTCTAATTTTAATTTTATTAAATTAGGGCCATATATAGATGAATTAGGGCCATTGAACAGTCCAACAACTAATCAACGCATGTATGAAGTGGTAATATCAAGAGAAGTGGATGAAAATAATAACCCCATTTATGCTTTGAATGATATAACGGCATGTTTTAAAAAATCAGTATAATATATTTTTATATATTTATCACCTGTAATACAGTTAGTTACAAAATAGTTTGAAAAATAATATTAATTTTTATTTGATAGTTAAAATGATATTATTATCTTTGCAATCACAAACATTAAAGAGTTAATCAAAAATGCTACGCGGTCAAGCACGTCTTATTGTGCAAGACAGTAAGGCTGTAACCCAAGAGACCGAAGCGGTTATCTCCAAATTAAAAGATGGTGACTATACCGTACTTATTATGGATGATGCTAAAAATCGGTCTTTACCACAATTGAAGTATCTATTTGGTGTAGTGCTTAAAACAATTTCAGAACAGTTGCCGACCCACCCACCGGTAGATGCCTTATACAGATATTTTGAAGAGATTTATGCTCCGATTCATACCTGTGATCTTCCTGGAGGTGAAAAGTACGAATACTTTAACCTCAAAAATGAAAAAGCAAGTGAGATGAATGAAGTAATCGAGAGAATCATTCATCATGTAAACACTGAATGGAAAATTGACATCATGTCCAAAATCCAAACTACGATGCCTGAAGCAAAAGAGTTATGGGCTGGTGCATACACCGAACAGTGGAATCTTCCTCTCTCAAACAAACTTTAAAAATTTTCATTTTCATGGAAGAGAAGACTTTGAATCCATTTGATTTTTTTGCTGCAAATCAAGAGACTTATGAAGAGGCTATTAAAAAAAGTGCCGAAGAAAGTCAGAGTTTTTCACGAGTAAAACATTTTCGTATTGATTCTCCAGGAACTTACACTGTCCGAATTTTACCAATTGCCCCAACTTTGGTTGATGGAGAATATAAACTGGACCGTAAGGGATATGAGTACCCCATCAAAACTCAGGTGCTTCGTCTGGAGAACCCCAAGCCTACTTCCAAAAAGGACAAAATGTTTTTTGTCAATGTATGTCAAGCCCGATATGTCGGTCTGTCTGTCGATTTGATTGACACTTACTTGAAAGTAGCAGAAGAAAAGTACGGCGATGACGAAAAGCTGATGAAGAAAGTGCAAGGCAGTGGCTTTGAAGGTGGCTTAAAATGGAATTCACAACGTTGTATGTATATTATTGATGCAGAAAAACGTAAAGAAGGCATTCAGATGCTTACCCTGTCTTATTCGCAATACAAAGATTTGGAAGAGCGCAAATTGACTTTGTGGAAAAAGAAATTGAATAAAGACCCCAAACACCCATGTCCGATTTCATCATTGGAATACGCTTATCCAGTTGAAATCACACGCAAAGAAGAAAACAAAAAAACATCCTATTCATTCAATATTGACGCTTCTGATGATTACGACAAGCTTTCGCCGGAAGAAGTTCAGGCATTGATGGATATGCAGAGATTGCCAGACGCTCTTTATCGCTATTCTCGTTTCCATTTGGAAGCTACCATTGAGTTTTTGCACCAGTATGACAAAAAGATGGAAATGGATGTGATGAGTTCCAAAGAAATTGCTGAAGCTATTGAAAAAATCAAATTGGAACTTCCAGCCGATGACAAGTCTCATTTCTCATTTGACAAGAAAGAACGTCAGGGTGGCGATAACGACAACAATACAGACGAAGATGAACTGGATGTATTATGGAACCGTTGGGAAAAATTGAATGAACGTGGTATTGGTGACAAGTCTGATGAAGGACAAGAATTGCGTGATGATATACGTACCTATATTGATGAGCATGAGCTGGATGTACGAGTAACACGCAGTAAAACTAATCAAGATTTGTTGGAAGATATTGAAGATGCCTTGGAAGTTGCAAAAGATGCAGATCCAGGTGAAGATCCGGACCCTGAAGAGAAGCCTGCAACAACTTCAGAAGAACCAGACCCAGAAGATACAGGGAGTGAAGACCCGAACAATGTAGAAGATCCTGAAGATTTAGAGCCAGAACCAGCACCTGTCCGTCATGCACGTCCGGAGCGCAGAAGAGCTGAGCACAATGATGATACCAATGAGCCAGCAGCACGCCCGGAACGTAGAGCAGCACGTCCAGAACGTAGAAGAAGATAAATTGTTTCATTCATTTATAAGGGGCACTCAATTATTGTTGTGCCCCTTTTAAAAACTCAATCAAGATGAACCAAAAGAATCCAGTAGCATTGTTATTGAACGATATACACGTATCAAAAGACAATATCCCAGAATTTCAAAAAAATTGGGATGAAGCCTTGGCTATTTGCGACCAATATCAAATTTCCGATATAATTATAGGCGGTGACTTATGGCTATCCCGTTCAGCACAAACATTAAGTGTGCTCATGGCTGTAAGACAAGCTATCATTAAAGCAACAAAAGCAGGTATTGCTTTAACAATAGCAGAAGGTAATCATTGCAAAGTGGACCAAGAATCTATTTTAGGTTACAGTCATTTGTTTAGCGAATATCCGAATGTCTATGTAGTGGACGATTACACAGTTATTGACTTGGGAGACAAAGTATCGTTGTATGTTATGAGCTATTTCCCGGAAAATGGAAGCTTTATCGAGAGGTTACAAGATATTATTGCTAATGATTTTGAACCGTGGCGGCATAATATTCTGTATATCCACGAAGGTATTAATGGTGCATTGGCTACTCCCAATGACAAAGAATTACCAACTTCCATCTTTAAGGATTTTAACCAAGTGCTTGTCGGCCATTATCACAACCGATGTGTAGTAGCAGGAACCAACATTGAGTATATAGGCTCATCCAGACAACATAATTTTGGGGAGGACGAAGACAAAGGATATACTATCCTATATTCTGACGGTTCTTATGAATTTGTAAAGAATCAGGTGAATGTAAGATATAAAGTCATGGAAGTAAACAGCACACAATGTGATGCTCTTATTATGAATGAACTTTCAACGGTTAAAGCCAATGAGTTATATAAAATCAAAGTCCGTGTGAAATGTGATAGTACAATGGCAAGTACAATTGACAAGCAAAAACTTTTAGAAGCAGGAGCTACAAAAGTAGAAATTGTTACAGAAGATACAGAAGTCACGCAAGTAGCATCGCACGCATTGGACAAGAAATTCGACAAGACCGGCATTAAGAAAGAATACACTACTTTTTGTGGTGACAAAGGTATATCGAATATTGAATTGGGATTAGCTTATCTTGATAAAATTAATTGATTATGTGGAGATTAGATACAGTTTTTGCGCAAAATTTATGTGCTTTCCAGCAATTAGATTATAAGTTACTGCAAGGCCACACTACATTGATTTTCGGCAATAATATGGACAATGATTCTCAGGGTTCCAATGGCTCCGGAAAATCTGCTATGCTTGAAGCAATTGCCATAGGAATAACCGGAGAGACCTTGCGTAAAATCAAAATGGAAGAAATTATTAATGATGCAGCAGATACAGCATGTATCAAACTAACCATGAGTAATGATTCTTCTAACGAATGTATGGAAATCACACGAGAATTATCACGTAAATCGGCCCAAGTCATAAAAATAAGCATGGGCACAAAAGGTGAAATTCTCACTAATATTGAACAAGCTACCGTAGCCGATTACAATAAATTCATTTTAGAGACATTGGGACTGACCAAAGACGATATTTTTGCCAACTTCATATTGTCAAAGCACAAATACTTATCTTTCTTGTCCAGTTCTGACCGTGATAAAAAAGAAATCATCAACCGCTTCAGCAATGGAGTCATGGTGGATGAAAGTATTGCAGCCTTACAAAACGACATGTCGCCTGTACAAACAGAGTTGCAAAATGCAGAAACCAATGTAGCTGTGCTCAATGGCAAAGTTGATACGTTAGAAGAACAAATCAACAATGCAATTACAGAATCGACCGAGCAATCACAGAAGAAAGCAGAACGTATTGCTAACTGGCGTAATGCCATTACTGAAAAGCGTGCCTACATCAGAGCACAAACTGAAGAATCGGAAGCTATAAACAACTTGTTAGACCAACTGGATAAGCAAGATGAACAATTGCAGGATTTGGAACAAAGTGCCAAAAACATAGAAGAATGCTACCAATTAATTACTAAACAATATGCTGAATTGGGTTTGTCAACTCTGCAAGATTATGTAACTCTATCTGTTGATAATCAGAAAAAACTGTTGTCACTTGAACAAGAGTATAAACACGTGCAAAAACAATTAACAGCATGTAATAAGAAACTAGAAGCTAGTCAAGAAAGTTTTGATAAACTAAAAAACCGTTACGCTAAATTCAATAACGAATATGATAAAAAGACGGACAAGATTCAAAACAGCTTGAACAAGTTGTTAGAATCAATCAAAACTTTAGAGCAAACCAATGATGACTTAAAAAAACAGCGTGCCCAATTGGACAAGGATATTGCCCAATTACAATCACAATTGGCTGGAGTTATCGTTTGTCCTCAGTGTCAATATGAATTTACATTAAGAGGCGATGTAAATATTGAAGAAGCTAAATTAAAGTTGCAGGATCGTCAAGGAGAAGTGCAAGATATTCTCCAGACTATCTCTTCCAACGAACAAGAAATAGCCACTTATTCTGTTAAGGCAAAAGAAACAAGAAAAACCCAAACAGAATTGGCAGAATCTAAAGCTGAATGGTCTTCACAAATTACAGAAGCCCAAACTCAGCTTGACCAACTGACACGTGAAACCTCGGCAACAAACAATCGTTTACATGATTTGCAAGATCAGACAAATGCCCTTCAGAAGTCCATAGAGACCGCTAGAACACGTTTGTTTGATGAAGCCTATGAAGTGCTTGATGATGCCATAAAACAGCATGAAGGACGCTTAAAACAAGTGCAAATCAACATTGACAATGCTAACGGGGCTATTCAATCATACGAAGAATCCATCCGTGATATTGAACACGCTTCGGAAACCAATATGATTGAAAGTTTAAAGGCCAGCAAAGTCAAATATCAAAAAGAATTGGCGTTGGCTATCAGCAATAAAGAACAGATAGAACAGAAACTTAACGCTTTGAAAGTTCAGGAAAGCATATTTGTAGAATTCAAGACTCATCTGGCCAACACTAAAATAGATGCGTTGAGCCACATTACAAATGAATTTCTGGAAGCTATCGGCAGTGACATACGAATTGCATTCTCAGGTTTTACGGTACTGAAAAGCGGTAAAATACGTGATAAGATTTCCATATCACTTCTTCGTGACGGAATAGATTGCGGTTCTTTTGACAAGTTCTCTGAAGGTGAAAAAGCAAGAGTTAATCTGGCCAACATTCTGGCCATGCACAAATTGACCAATGTTACCTGTGATGATGACAAAGGACTTGATTTGTTAATTCTAGATGAAATTCTGGAAGCCACAGATGAACAAGGGCTTGCAAATATCTTTGACGCTTTGAATCAGTTGCAGATTACGGCTTTGGTAGTAAGTCATGGAAATATAGCTGAAAGCTACCCTTATAAAACCGTGGTCAATAAACTTAATGGTGTTTCATATATAAATGATTAAAAAAAAGAATAATGATGAGCCAATAGAAATTACACGTGATCATATTTTAAGTCTGGATATTGCCACTCATTGTGGATATTATTCAACCCATGCTGCCGGCACTTGGGATTTTACTCAAAAAACAGGGAAAAGCGCAATTGAGCAGCATTTGAATTTCTACAACACACTGGTTGATTTCATTCAGAAATATAATATCAAATTGATTATCGCTGAAGATGTAAATGTTAAAGGACAATTTATCGGAATGCGAAAATTATCTGAATTTAGAGGCATACTATATTTGATATGCGCCCAGCTTGGTCTCCCGGAACCCAAATTCATAAATGTTAGCACTGTAAAAAAATGGGCTACCGGCGATGGTAAAGCTGACAAAGAAAAGATGATTGAGTTTTGTAAGAAGCGTTGGAATATAGATCCCGTAGACGACAATATGGCAGACGCTACTCACATCTTTAAATATTATGTAAGAATTTATAAACTTTAGATAGTCATGAGTTACGCAAGAAATTTAAGGCGTAGGCAACAAAGAGAAGGCCAGCCCCATTTAGCAATGTTGGCGAGTTTGTTAGGAGCATTCTATGATTTCCTCAGTAAATCGCCACAACCAACGGACAACGAAGTAAGAACAGAATTTACTTCCAGTAATAATAAGTGGAAAGAGTATTGTCATATCCACAAATTGATGAACGCAGATCACTTGTTTGTGCTCAATGTTCGAGAGGCGTGGAAACGACATACTCAGCAGTTACCGCAGAACAAATAACAGATGAAGTAGCTGCACGGCGTAAAGCCTTATTTGATAAATACGTAACACCGTACACCCGAATGATATACAAGTTGTGCATTCGTTATACATTTGATTCTTCTAATATCGAAGATAATTATGTAGAGGTTTTGACCAACATGTATAAATATATCGAAACTTATGATTCAGAACGTTCAATTCATACTTGGCTGCATATTGTAACAAAGCGATGTGTCTATGATTTAGACCAACGCCGCAAAAAGCAGCAAGACATGAGGAATTGTGACAATGATATTGAAACTTATGCTTCGGAAGATATATTAACCGATTTAGAAGAAGTTAGTTCAAATGTCATGGGAATCAGTAATTATCGAGAGTTATATAATGACGATATATTGAATGCTTTAGATCAATTGAAGCCTCAGTATAAACGGGCCTTACTTTATCAGCAGGCAGGTTATAAACTCAAAGAAATTGCAGAAATCGAATATCGGAACGGTGCCTTAGAATCTCGCAATATTGAAACTATCAAAAGTCGTTTATTCTTGGCGCGTCAAACACTTCAACAATTATTGACTCGTGATGGAAAAAGAAGACCGACTGGCGAAACAGATTAAAACTGTATATACAGAAATAGCAAAAAGATTGATTGACCCCTCTTTCACTTTCCCGGAAGGGGGGAAAGTCAATCGCCAACTGCACCAATTTATCGCTGATTTTTCAAAAGTGTGTGGCGGTGAATTTAATGCTCCACGCTTAGTAGATTATTGTGTGTTTCAACTTCATAAAAACCGAAACGCACAATATCAACGTGCTTTAGCTCCAAAAGCATTTGGAGCAACCGCTCTTCAAAAATATCTATCCATGTCTTCACGTGCCAAAAATTTTGTTGAAGACCAATGGTTATCTGAAGCTCAATTAACCCGTGCTTATCTAAATTCCCTAATCTGTAAAAAAGAGCACCCCCAGGCAAAATATATTTATATGCCATCTGAAGAGGGTACTAAAAAACGTAGTGTCAACACAGATATTGGGTTTGTGATATGCTCTACTTCAACCCTGATGTGGAGTCCATTTTCCCCTACCTGTCAGCAATGTAAAAATGCCGAAAGGTGTAAAAAGGAAACGGAAATCAAATATCCTGAGTTGTACCGTATAAGAATTGAAAAATATGGCGAAAGAAGATAATGTATTGACGGAAGACTTTTTATTTGAGCTATATTATGCTTGTTTTACATACGATTATGTATGTAATTTAGTCTGTGAATATATGCAAAAATCATATTTGCCAGGTAGGGATTTCCAAGCCTTACATGGGTATATATGCAAATATTTCACAGAGCATAAATCAGCCCCAACTCTTAACATCATTAGCCAGATTGTTTCTATGAACCGTGAAGTATCGGCTCTATTAGAAGACATTAAAGACTGTGCTGAAGGTGTAGAGCCTGAAATCGTATTGGAGCAATTTGAAAATTATTTGCGACAAGTCAAATTCCAAAAGACATATAAAGAAATAGGCGAATTGTATGCCAAACAAGACCGAGACAAAGCTCTGAAACTGTTACAATCATTTGCGGAATGGCAAAACGATTTCAGTCTACGCCAAAACTCTTTTGTGGATGTTATAGAAACATTTGAATCTCGTTTTCGCCGAAATCGCGAAAAACACAATCAAGAATCTAAATTAAAACCAATAACCCGATTTTATATTGATGGGTTGGACGAAATGAACGGTGGTAGAGATTTGCGCACCCAGCTTACTTGTTTTTTGGCTCCAACAGGTGTGGGTAAAAGTCATGCAGCCCGATGGATTGGCAAATGTGCTTCACAAATTGACGGTTTGAATGTATTGCACTTTCAGTTGGAAGGATCGGAAGATGAAGTAGCAGACGCATATTCTGCATCATTAGTGGCTTGTAATACTTATCGTTATAGTACAGGTACTATTAAGGACCGAGAACTGAATCGTATGATAGAGGAAATCAAAGCTATGTCCGGTACTTTAAAAATAAAATCGTTCCCAAAATTCGCCAATCAAGTCAGCACTATTGATATTAAAAATGGTATTAGTGAATATAAAAAGATTTATGGTCTAGCTCCAGATGTTGTAATCATAGATTCAATGGACCTTCTTAATGATTCTAGTGGTCGCAAATGGAGCGAAAATGGTGAACGTCATAAACGTGTAGCTGTAGCTAATGACTTAAAAGATTTGGCCGGAGATGAAAATGTATGGATGGTAGTAACATATCAAGCTACCATTGAAAACAGGGATTGGTTGAACGATGAGAAAAATGTACTGACAGAATATAATTGCGCTGAAGCTAAAGGACTAAGCCGCCCAATGACGCACTTAATTACTTTGAACCAAAGTGTAAATGAGATGCGTGAGAATACTATGCGTTTAAATGTTGCCAAATCACGCTTCTTCAAAAAAGGAGACCCATTTAAAATCGCTACAGATTATGAAAATGAATGTTTTTATGATCGGGCAAGAACATTGAATATCAGTAAAGTAGGTTAATATGTATTTGAGTAAAGAAGAAAAGAACCATATCATTCAGGAGCTTATTGTGGAATTACACGCTAAGCCAGATGGAAGTGGAAAGAACCTGATAGTCCCCACATGTCCTTACTGTGGACGTGAAGGGGGTAAATTCGGTATCTATATAGGTGTAGAAACGGAACGTAAAAAACCATTTATGGCCCACTGCTTCAAGTGTGGCCATTCTACACTTACCCTTGAACAGTTATTAACCGACATAGGCCGTACAGACCTGATTATTGCCGACACATTTGATTTGGACGGCGATAAAAACCTTAATGCCTTTTCTTTTTTGGATGATGATGACAAAGAGATAGACGATTCACTGTGCATTGTAGATATGCCAGACGGTTATAAACGAACTTACTTTAACAAATATTTGAAACAACGTGGCTTTATCGAAGAAGACTACGATTGTTTCCCAGTGGGCACTACACGTCACATGAATTTCAAATATGACGATTATGTGATTTTTCCTATCATTGATGCAGGGGATATTGTAGGATATATCTCCAGACATATCTGGAGCAAACAAGAGATAGATGAATACAACCGAAGAGCCAAACACAATGGTAAATTTCAAATCATGCGCTATAAAAACAGCACTGAAAATGATTTCGTAAAACTATTGTATAATTATGATATGGTCATAGAAGATATAACCGATACCGTAATTATTGTGGAAGGAATCTTTGATGTTATCGCCCTCACCAGGAAACTTAACCTATATCACAACCACTTAATAGCTGTAGTGGCCACATTCGGTAAAAAAATTTCGGATGTGCAAATTTATAAATTGCAAGCGAAAGGGGTCAAAACCATTGTGATTGGATATGATGGCGATGCAGTTGACGCTATCAAGAAAACTGGAGAGCAACTGAATGAATATTTTGATGTATATGTCGCCGACATTGAAGATCCTACACAAGATTTTGACAGCTTAGACTTCTGGGATATATACGACACTTTTGCCTTTGGTTTAAAAACATTGACAGAATACAAACTTAATAAAATTCAATTATGAGCGAAGACTTGTTACATTGGCTACACACCAACAAAATATGCTATCATATTATAGATGAGGATGTTATTGAAATTGAAGAGTTCGGAAAAATGTTTTATGAAGATACCAATATGCTGAAATCCATTTTTCGTGTTGATGCTGACAACAACATTAAATTCAACACAATGGAAAACATTCAAACATTACAAGATGAAGGTATTAACTATATTGTTTTTCAATTTGGTGATAATTGGTATTACTATGACATACGCGAAGACTTTAAATTCAATATCTTAAAATATGTCGGCAAACGCAAACCATTAGTTCATCAGCAACCATTTGTCAATTTGGGAGTTCATACTCCTTTTGAATTGCTAAATGGAAGCTTTTCATTAAAAGACTGGGTGCGTAAAGCTAAATATTTAGGTCAAACAGCTTTAGGTATTTGTGACTATAACACGATGGCAGCTACCCTAATTCTTCAGAAAGAATGTGAGGCAGCCGGTCTTAATTGGGTGTTTGGATATTCGTTAACATTTACAGACGGGATCAATAAAATAGATGCTAAAATCTATTGCCAGACCCAAGACGGTTTGCAAAACTTACTGAGAATTCAGAAAAGCATTAATGTAGATTCGGATAATAAAATCATAGACCTACAAGATTTGCTGAAATATGGTCCAGGCAACGTGATTGTGTTCAGTAAATACGCTTCGGCATGGCTAAAGGAAATCGGCGATAACATAGACCGTTTTTTGAACAGTTTTGATGATTGTTTTTATCAATTGGATTTAGCCGAATTTAAGGCAGAACGTATTGATATAAAGGTGCTGGAAGCTACCAAATGTTATTTTGACCACTTGTACAACACAGGAGACCTACCTCCAGTTTTAATTTCTGACTGCTATTATCTGGATAAGGATGATGCAAAAAATAAAATCATACTTAACAAGATTGCAGAAGGGGCGGCGCACGAACAAAGCGATGACCAATATTTCAAAGATTTGGATGAACACTGGGAAACCATATCCGCTCTATTTGATGCAGAGAAATGGGATATTGAAGACATCTTTAACTGGGCGTGTGAAAATACAGTCAAAATTGCAGAAAGAGCTAAGGCACGATACGAAATAGACCGAAATTTCATGCCTCAATACGACATGACTATATCGGAACAACAGCAATATACTGACCGACACGATATGTTTTTATCGCTCCTAGAAGACGGTTTTAATAAATTGGTTCCAGCAGACAAGAAAGAGATTTATCGCAAACGGTTGGATTATGAAATCTATGTATTGGAATCGACTAATAATGTAGATTACATGCTGGTGCAGTACGATACCGTTAACTGGGCCAGAGAGCATGGTATTTTGGTTGGATGCGGACGTGGTTCTGCCGGAGGGTGCTTAGTATTGTATCTTTTGGGTATTACACTAATCGACCCAATTAAATATGATTTACTGTTTGAACGTTTTTTGCTTCCAGAACGTGCCGGGTTATACCCATCGGATGTCACCATCGTAGGCGCAGATATGAATTCAACCGATTACATGGAAGTGGAATTGGCTAATCACAAAATTTACAAAATAGATAAAGATGCCCAATTATTAGTGAAACGTGAAGGCGAAGATGAGCCTATTGTAATATATGCTGATGAATTACAAGCAGGTGATGACATTCAATTTGATAATCGAGATCTGTTATTTACCTTAAATGAAATTGCTCAATGATTCCAATTTTAAGAAAGCCAGGATGGGATTTAAATCCAAATGACAAAATAGTTAACACTATTCTTAAACGCTGTGAAGCCAATAACGGCGAATGCCCATGCCACAATGATTCTGAGGACAAACATTGTCCATGCAGTGCATATCGAGAAAAAGATGTATGCCATTGCAATCTATATGTAAAACAACAATAGTATGAAACATGAAAGATATGATTTTAACTGATGAGATGCAGAAAGTGATGGATCTCGTTAAGAATACTGACAGCAATGTATTCGTAACCGGAAAAGCAGGATCCGGCAAAACCACATTTCTTAAATATTTGATTGCCAATTGTGGAAAAAATTGTATTGTGACAGCACCTACAGGAGTGGCTGCCATTAATGCCGGAGGCGTAACCCTACACAGCATGTTTGGCATTCCTTTTGGTCCGATAACCCCTTATGACAAATTAGAAAATCGGTTTTCGGAATACAAGACTGAATTGCTTCTGAAATTGCAGTTGCTCATCATTGATGAAATAAGCATGGTTCGCCCAGATATATTAGATACGATTGACCGTAAACTCCGTTGGGTATGTGAATGCGATGAGCCATTTGGCGGTGTACAGATAGTCATGTTCGGAGACCTGTTCCAGTTACCACCGGTAATCAAGAAACAAGACCGTGAAATCTTATCGAATTATTACGATGATTTTTTCTTCTTCAATGCACAGGTATTCAAACGTACCGGTTTTCATGTAGTTGAACTGACCACCATATTCCGTCAAACCGAGCCTGAATTTATCAATGTGCTTAATCATATCCGGGACTATCGTGTCACTTCAGAAGAACTGGATGTGCTAAGCGAATTGAAGGACCGTAAAGTCAGCAACAATTATGATGGCGAGTACATTCATATCTGCACTCATCGAGTAGATGTAGAAAAAATCAATACAGAAAAATTGGGCAACCAAGATATACACATATACGATGTCAATATGCAAGGCGACTTTCCAGAATCATCTGTGCCATGCGATTTACACTTAAAATTACGTATTGGAGCCAGAATTATGGCATTAGTTAATGATCCGATGAAAGGATATTATAACGGTATGCTGGGAGTCATAACAGCTTTAGAAAATGATTATATCAAAGCCCGAATGGATAATGGTTCTTTTATAAAATTTGAACGTTATACTTGGTTAAATACGCGATATGCGTTAAAAGACAATGAAATTGTAAAAGAAGAAATAGGCTCATGTACACAATTTCCTCTTACGCTTGCATGGGCTATTACTATTCATAAAAGTCAGGGACTTACATTTGACAAAATCGTACTTCACGTTTCCCGTACATTCTGTCCAGGGCAATTGTATGTAGCGTTAAGCCGTTGTCGTACACTGGATGGAATTGTGTCGGATGCTTATATTACCAAACAAATGGTAATTCCCGAATATGCCTTAATTGATTTTGAAAGAGCATACAAAAGTGAAGGTAATTATTATGGCAAACGAATAGATTAAAAATATGAAAGTCATATCAATTCAACATAAAACATCATCTAAAGCAGTCCCAACCATAGACTGCTTTGTGGATAGCGGATATTTACAAGGTCCTGGAGGTTCACTTCCAGATGTTGATACCGACTTCCAATCAGACCGTAGACAGGAAGTCAAAGAGTATATTGAACAACGATATAACCATGATGGAAAACAGCGTGTATTTTCTGCTGGTACATTCACTACATTGAAGCTAAAAGCCGTACTTAAAGATGTTGCCCGTGTGCATCGTGTGCCAGTTAATATTGTTAACTATATCACCGCCATTTTTGAGGATGATAAAATGACGTGGACAGATTTGTTTCTGTTGGCTGCCACCAATAAAAAGGTACATAGCTTCATTATGGAATATCCGAAAGTAATTGAAGATATTCGTACTTTGATGGGCCAGCCGCGTTCTTCATCTATACATGCTTCGGCTTTGCTGGTTACTCCAGATACTAAAGACGGTAAGGATATGGAGTGTTTTGATTTCACGCCAATTAAAAAGGTAGATGGAATGCTGGTGAGCGAATTGGATGGATATTCATTGGACGAACAAGGATTGCTGAAAAATGACTGTTTGGGTATTAAGGAGTTATCTAAATTACAAGCAGTTATCAATATTTGCAATGACAAATATCAAGCAGGACTTACTTTTCAAAATATCGTCCAGAGCAATTTGGCCGACCCCAAAGTGTACAGCTTATTACAAAAAGGATATACGCAAAACGTGTTTCAGTTTTCTTCTAAAGGTATGACGAAATTCCTGGTAAGTATGAAACCTGACAAGATAGAAGACTTAATTGCTGCCAACGCTTTGTTCCGTCCGGCCACATTGGATTCTGGTTCATCTGACCGTTATGTGGATTGTAAATTGGGTGATGCCGACCCTGTATATTTATGGGGTACTTACAATGCCATGAAAAATACTTACGGAGTCCTTTGCTATCAGGAACAGCTTGCACAAATTGCACGAGAAGTGGGTGGTTTCAGTTTGGGAGAAGGAGTTAAATTGGTCAAACTGATTTCTAAAAAGAAGGTAGATAAGATTTTAGCTTTACGCGACAAATTCATGGCAGGTGCCAATCAAAACGGATGTCCAAAAGAAGATGCTGAAGCAATATGGCACATGTTTGAGGTGGCCGGAGGCTATCTTTTCAACAAAAGTCATGCGACCGCATACGCTGTTACCGCATACGCCGGTGCCTATCTAAAAGCTAATTATCCTACCGCATTCTACACTATTGCGTTACAGTGGGCAGATGATGATGAAATTCCTACTTTAATGAGTGAAATGGAACTGTGTAGTAACGCTAAGATTGTACCTCCAGACATCAATGTCAGTGACAATACATTTTACACAGATTATCAGACCAATGAGATTTTCTGGTCCTTGTCACGCATTAAAATGTTAGGTGTCAAGGCTACGGAATGGATTGTAAACGAGCGTCAAGCGCGTGGACATTTTACCTCTATTGAAAATTTCATAGATCGAGTGTTCCGATACAAATTGAAGAAATATCAGTATTGGGATGATCCAGACGATATGGATGAAATCAAAAGATGTCCTGTAAATGCCCGTCATGTACGCAATTTGATATTGGCCGGCTGTTTTGATAAAATTGAAAACGCACAATCAGTTGTAGAGCGTTATGCCATTTTAGAAAAAGCTGCAAATTTATTGGGCTTTGAAATTACTGAAAAAGACATTCCTTCAGATTTACGAGACAAACATTATTTCTGGAGTCAGCAACAGATTGCAGTCAGTGGTATCGGAGCCATAGATTATAAACGTATCTATGATAATTCAGAAGCCAAAACCAAAATCAAAGGTAAAGCGGCATGGGCATTGCTTAAAAACATTTTAGACCCAGATTATGACGGAAAACGCGTAGCCATCTGTGCAAGTATCGTGGATATTGAAGAGAAGAAATTCAAAGATAAAAAGACAGGTGAAAACCGTATATTCTGTAAAATCTTATTACAACAAAACAATGATTTAACAGAAATGATTATCTGGAATGACGAATGGGCCACAGCGCGTGCGGAATTCACCAAAGGTGGCAATCTCAGTCAAGCCAAAAACAAAATGCTTATTTGTTCCGCACAAGTAAAGTACAGTGACTTTACAGGTAACAACAATCTACAATTATATAAATCATCCATCGTTTCAGTGTTATGAAATCAAATTTTAAAATTAATGTACCAGTGCCCAATGTAATTATTGCCATCGTAGGGCCTTCAGGAAGTGGCAAAACAACAATGGCCAATGTAATGGCCGAGGCTGGAATTCCCACCATTGTATCATATACAACAAGACCTATGCGTGATGGG
The DNA here is from genome assembly GCF_000435115.1 of Bacteroides sp. CAG:633. Lineage (NCBI taxonomy): Bacteria > Pseudomonadati > Bacteroidota > Bacteroidia > Bacteroidales > Bacteroidaceae > Bacteroides > Bacteroides sp. CAG:633. The sequence continues at coordinate 94,128 of NZ_FR883109.1, forward strand.
GAGACTAACGGTAAAGAACATTGGTTTGTGACTCCAGACAAGAAACCAAAACAATCTGAAATGATTGCTTACACCCAGTTCGGCGATTATGAATATTGGGCAACTAAATCGCAAATCACAAATCTGTGTACATACGTGATTGATGAAAAAGGACTGGAATATCTGATGAGTCGAATTTCACAATCCACTATCGTCTTTTCGGTTTATATTGATCGAGACATAAAAGATATTCTAAAAAGCGGCGTGGATAAAGAACGTTGTGCCAGAGACAAGAAGCGCAAAAAAATGGATTTGTCAAAGTATGATTATGTGATTCATAACAACTATACTTTAGATGAGTTTAGAAACAAAATTATCCAATTAACTTATGATTTATTGAAATAATTATGGCTACACCAAATAATGAAAAGCCAGTCATCGTGGCTTTTACCTTAGATTTTGAAACAGGAGGGTTGAACTGTCAGGATTGTGCCTGTACACAGATAGCAATTCATGCAGTACGAATTGATACATTTGAAACCATAGACCGATATGTCCGGTATATCGCTCCTTATAATCAGCAGCAAGACAAAGGGACAACCAAACGTAAAATATTGAAGACTAAATATGAACAGCAAGATGCTATTCCTATGAAGTACGAAGAAAAAGCGTTGACTTATTCAGCCATTACAATGGATATGCTGGAATCAATGGGGGTAGATATTCTGGTAGTAGCCCAAGAAATTATTGAGTTTATTAAAAAGAATACTATTGTCAAAAAAGCAAACCTCAAACCTTTTTTTATCGGACAAAATATCGGGTTCGATATGGGTTTTTTGCAACAAATGATGGAATACGCCGACTTAATGAAAGAGCTGGCTAAATTGGTACGTGGCACTGTTGATTTTTACGGCCATTTTCAACCATTGTGTATTGACACTATTATCTTAGGACAATTTGCATTATCACATTTAGATAACGTTACCAGTTACAAATTAGAGATTATGGCAGAAAAGTTAGGAGTTGAACTGGATGATGCACATGATGCAGATGCAGATGTTACAGCAACCACAAATGTAGCTATGGTATGTGCCCAACGAATGCGTAATACTCATGGTACGGATGGTGGCAACATGGTAATGACACAAAAAGAAAAATCACGTGTACACTTTAAAATTTAACGATATGATTTCAGAAGAAGAGAAACAACAAGCAAGGGCTATGGGATTAGAACCTGAAGTAGTGTTTAATACTCTATCCGATCGGGCAGTGTATGCAGTCCAAACAGAAGATACTCACGAAACTATTTTTGAGATTTCTGGCTATGACCTGCAAATACAATTCAATCGGGACAAACTTAGAAACATCGCAGAAATTGAAAGTATGCTAGATGGTGTGAAAGACCTGTTTCGTAAAATAGTAATGAAAGATTTGCTTGAACACACTTCTTAACAAACTATTTAATTCTATATAAACGTATATCATATTGAAAAGCTATTCTTTGTAAACAAGTCCAGTTAATCTAATCATTGACTGGACTTAATTACAAAGAATTATGGAAAAAATAGCTCAAACATTAAATAAACAAGAAAAAGATTTTTGCGAGCTTTTTATATTCGGATGTGACCCGTATGCCGGCAATGCAAGAAAATGTTACGAAGATGTGTTTTCTGATAATACTAAATTATCTCTGAAAAACGCCAAAGAATTACTGAAACGTAATGATATTCAAGAATATATTCAGTATTTGCGTAATATTGCCAATTATGAGATAGCTGATTTAAAAGCCCGACTTACTGAGAAATTATGGCATATTATTGATGAAACTTCTACAGCAGAATACACAGACCGCCGAGGCACCAAACTATCCCCAGCTCCATTACGTTCTGTTGCAGTACAAGCTTCAAAAGCTTTAATGGAAATGTACCCAGTAAAAGTAGCCCAAGAAAATAAAATTGAACTTAATGGAGGCGGCGATGGCGGAATTATATTCAATGTCGTAGTACCCCAATCTAATCATTCAACTAACGAAAATAATGAATAATGTTAGGACAAAAAATCCAAATCATAACCTCTTCAGAATTATTGGCATGGAAATTAGGTAAGCTGGTAGGACGAACAGGGGTTGTAGTAGCGTCAGAGCCACATAAAAAAGGTTGTTGGGTGGCTTTAGATAATCCGTATGCAAATGAATCAGAATGGTTTATCCCAGTTCAATCATTACAAATGATAGCCAATAACAATGGAAAGAATAGATAAAGGCATGGGGTGGCTCCAGAAAATGCTAAACCTACAAAACAAATATGGTTTTTTTTCAATTATCAAGGGGTTATTTCTCTTGTTTTTAGCTGGATATGTGGTCTTTTTTGCATTAAACCCCAAATATCTGTTAGAACGAGTAACCACAATTCAAACAGAACAGCATGATAACTTAGTACGCTCACGTTTAGCAGCTGATTCAGATATACGACTTATATTATCTAAAACTATGCACAATACTAATGCAGATCGTGCCTGGTTAATTGAATTTCATAATGGCAATAAAAATTTAACTACTGGATTGCCATTTTTATTTGGTTCTATGCGAATTGAAGAAACACAAGATAGTATTCCTAATGTAGATGAAGATTATGCAGACTTCAGTTTATCAAAGTATAAACTAATTGCAAAAGTATTAGACGAGGGGTTCTTTTATGGTAATATTAAAGATGTACAATCTATTGACAAGCGTTTATATTACAAATTCCAATCTAATGATATTAACGAAATAGCCCTCTTAACTATTTACAATGAAGATAAACCAGCAGGTATTGTGGGATTGTCTTTTTGCAATAACAAACAAATGGATAAACAGTTAGTTGGCAAACACATTAGAAGTGCCGGCATCCAAATCGCAACTTTATTGTCTCAAATAAAATAATAAACTATGAAATTAAGATTAGAACGTTTGTGGCCTAAAAAAGATTATACTGTCGGAAGGCTATATGTTGATGACCGTTTGTTTTGCAACACCTTAGAAGACCGGATTGTGGACAAAAATAAAAACGGTGTATTTGATGGTGACGAAAAGAAAGTATATAGTGAATCCGCTATTCCGTATGGAACATATAAAATCATTTATAATTGGTCTCCAAAATTCGGAAGAAATCTCCCAAGATTGTTAAACGTACCGCATTTTGAAGGAATATTGATTCATCCGGGCAACACTGCTGCTGACAGTGCCGGTTGTATTTTGGTTGGAAAAAATACTGAAGTGGGCCGCCTTACTAATTCGCGATACATTTCAGATGAGTTGAACAAATTAATTGATGAGGCTCAGCAAAAAGGGGAGCCTATCACAATTGAAATTGTATGAAACGGTTTACCATTATATTGATATGTTTGTTTAGTGGATTAATATTCATCGGATGTCACTCGTCCAAAAATCTCCAAACCAACGAGCATATTGACTATTCCAGCGAATTAAAACAACTTCGTAATTCGCTGGATTCATTGCATTTAGATGTAAACAAGCAGTCACAAATCACATCTGATAAATTAAGCAATCTCAAATTAGAAAATACCACTATTTATTTGTCACACCCAGATTCTACTGGAAAACAATATCCTATCAAGCAAAGTACCACTTCTTTAAATAAACAAGAAGAAGAACATACGCAAGAATTTGAAACATTATGTGTCGCGTTCTCATATTTGTCTGACCGTATTGATTCTTTATCACGCAACGTTAATCAAATGCTTAATAAACAGGAGGCTATCAAAGAATTAAGTTGGTGGGATTTAAACAAAGACAAAATATATGTGGGGGCATTTTTGATAATTATCGGATTAATTCTATGGAATAGAATAAAAAAATAGCAATGTTTTACAACACAACGCTGGGTTTCATGCTATTCTTATAAAAACATTTAGAAGTTATGGATTTACATATTAAAGACAGATTATTACTCCCATCGCTTTTGCCTGAGCGCGGAAGCTTTATGGAATACAATTTGAAAAAGGCGATTCTAAAAAAAATTGCAATTTCTGAACAGGACAAAACTGATTATGAAATCGTAGAAAAGCCGGAAGAAAAACGTATTGAATGGAATGTGCTCAAAGACCAAGAAACACCATTAAAAGTGGATTTCTCGAAAGAAGAGCTGGCTTTCATGCGAAAGGCATGTGAAAATGTTTCAGAACAGGAATTACCGGATGAAATATGGGCCGTGGCAGAGCGCATTTATAACGAATCCCAGGATTAAAAACTTCTTTACTCAAAATCATATCTTTCACTTAACGGAAATCTGTCAAAAAATGATAGGTTTCCGTTTGTTATTTTATATGTATGGCATTAGGATTAAAAGCACCAAGAAATTTACGAATTGATTTTATGCCTTCTCCTAAGCAATATGAATTGTGGAAATTACTGCAACCAGATTATTGTCCTCACTGTGGAGGTCATATATCTCAAAAATTAGTAGGGCATGATATTAAGGGAAATCCTCAATATAAGCCTTATTGTACACAATGTGGAAGTACGGATTTGCCTCAATTAATATTAGGTGGAGGGGCTGCCGGAGGTGGAAAATCATATTTGGGTAGCTGTTGGTTAGTTAGTAGTTGTATGCGTTTTTCAGATATTCGAGCTGTAGTGGCCCGTAAAACTCTGAAAAGTTTGAAAGGCTCTACATGGAACACTATCAAAAAGGTATGTAAAGAATGGGGATTAAAAGAAGGCGTTCATTATAAAATCAATAATCTGGACGGTATATTAACTTTCTGGAATGATTCAGTTATTATCATGCAAGAAATGGTAGATCTGCCCAGTGACCCTAATTTTGAGCGTTTTGGATCTTCAGAATTTACCATAGCTTTTATTGATGAGGTGTCTGAAATAAGTGAAAGGGCCGTAGAAGTGTTGTTCTCTCGTTTAAGATGGCGTACAGCAGAAACCTTTAAAACAGCCAGAATGATGATGTCTACAAACCCTTGTATCACTTGGGTTCGCTCCAGATTTGTACAAGACGATGAAGGAAATCCAATAACATGTAGAGAGGGGGAAGCATACGTACCATTTTCAGTATTTGATAATCCAGATGTACAATTTGTCCAAACTTATGTAGCCGCCCTAAATAAAATTACAGATAAAGCTACACGAGAAAGATTGTTGTATGGCAACTGGGATTTCGTTGACTCTAATATCATGGCAGCTTATTGGAATTTTGACGGTCAAACACATTTGATTGAAAAATTGTCAGAAAAGGTATATGATCCTATGAAACCCATTATATCAGGATGGGACTTCAATGTAGCACCTTATATGAGTGAGTTGGAATTCCAGTTTAATTATGACAAAAAAGAAATTTATATCATCGAAGAAAACTTAGGCAAACCGGAGAATAAAGAAAACAATACGCCGGCATTGGCAAAGAAAATCAAAGATAAAAAGATTAGTCATAACCATATTGGAGGCATTGTCATTACTGGAGACCCTGCCGGAGCTGCACGTAGCACGCAAACAGAAGATGGAGTCAATAACTATACTATTATAGAGCAAAACATGAAAAATGGGGTTCTCAGGCCTAGGATTAAATTATTATCCAAACAGCCCCCTCTTGTCACCAGATTAGAATTTGTAAATGCTATATTTTCTGGATATGACGGGTGGAAAGTAATGATAGACCTAAGATGCAGAAAACTCACAGAAGACTTGATTTACCAAACCAAAAATGCAGATGGAACCAAATGTAAGAAAAAGGTTACAAATGCTAAAACTGGAGGTAAAGAAGAAAAATACGGGCATTTATCAGATATTCTGGATTATGTATTTGTACAATTTCTAAGTGATTCATGGCGTAGATTCCAAAATCAGAAAACATCAATTGAAACATATACATCTGAAGTTTATAGTATATTTAATTTCTAATATGTACCGACGTTTTTTAAATAATGACGACTATTTGTCTATCATCACTCAGGACGCGTTATCACAATTGGTGCGTAAAAATGAAAACCGATATATTCAAGCAGAACAAGCAGCAGAAGCTTCTATAACAGATTATCTTTCTGAAAATTTTGAAATAGAAAGAGAGCTTGAAGTAGGTAAAAGAATACAAGAATACAACCGTGGAATCAGCTACCCTCCAGGTGCTTATTTTTATTTTGAAGGTCAAATTTGTGAAGTGATACAGGCTATAAATGGTTTCAAAGCTCCAACAATGTGGACTTACTGGAAGGAATATGAAGGTGATATAGACCCCAAATCTATACCTCTATATTCTCAATTAAATAATTATCAACCTGGAGATTTAATCAATTATCTTGGGGTAGTTTATATATGTGAAATACGTAATGGCTTTGATTTCGGAGATATACGTATTCCATGCGCAAATGTATGGGAATTGGCCATAACATATCAATGGGAAGCTATACCTTATAATTTATGGGATGTTGTAGAATATGAAGGGCAATTTTTTGCACTTGTATCTACAAATGATTTTGATCCATTGGTTAATCCTATGGAATCAGATTATTGGGGATTGATAGGAGATTATGACAATACAATAGATACTTATGAAGTTTCTGAACATGAGTATGTGGTGTATCAAGGAACGGTGTATTACCCAGTTGTCAATCCCAACGCAGATGCACCTGAATTTGGCAAAAACATCAGGTTGCACGATCCTAGAAATTATAATCTAAAGAAACACATGGTGCAATTAGCATTGTATGAATTACACAAATTGATTTCACCAAATAACATTAGTTCTGTGAGGGTAGATGACTATGAACATTCTATGTTATGGCTTAAAGACGCTTCCAGATTAAAATTGAATCCTCAAATACCTCGTAAAGTTGATAATAAAAAAGAGCCATTGACTGATTGGCAAATGGCTACTTTTCAAACATCTTATGATCCATATCAAAATCCGTGGCAAGTATGATTAAAAGATTTTATTATGACAGCAAAGTAGCTAAAGTGCTACTGGCCTTTAGTTCATGTCATACGATTACTATCGGTCCGTTTGTATTCAGCAAACGTTCTAAAGATGACATTGAACAAAATGTACGCAATCACGAAACATGTCATTCTATTCAATGGATAGAACTAGCTTGTGTAACTGGTATAATTGTATTGATACTGCAATTATTATTTAGCTGTTCTGCCTGGTGGTATTTTAGTGCAGCAATCATGTTTTATTTGTGGTACGGTATTGAATTTCTGGTAAGACTAGTGTTAAATCGTAGTTTTAAGAAAGCGTACAGAGCTATTGCTTTTGAACAGGAGGCTTATGGAAGCGAAAAGGATTGCAATTATATTGAGAACCGTCCTTTGTTTTCGTGGTTGAAATTCATAACAATTGCTTAATAAAACACGCTTCGATGCTTTGGGTGAAACGTTGAGTCATATATACGTTTTTGGGCTATCCTACTTTGGCAGGTCCACATGACTTCAACACAAAGCAATCGAAGCGTTGTTTTTATCTATTTTTTAGATTGACAAAATCTATCAGATCTTGTTCATTAATCAAAATCCTTCCTGCCGGCTTTGTGTATGGAATTTTACCTTCCGACAGGTATCTTTGAACAGTCCGATAGGCTACACGCAAATATTCAGCAGCTTCTTTGACTGTTACATTTTTGGTTTTCATACGATTTCATTCAACCTATTAAACTCGTGATCAACTTCTTCCTGAAATATTTTGGCATAAAGTTGTGTGGTTTGAATATTGGTATGCCCCAACATTTTACTAACCACTTCAATTCGCACGCCGTTACCTAATGTTACCGTAGTAGCAAATGTGTGTCTTGCTACATGGCTTGTGAGCCTTTTCTTAATTTCACAAAATGCTCCGATAACTTTTAGAAAAGCATTATACTTTTGATTAGATATAACAGGCAATTTTAAATTATATTTGTTCAATATATCCATAGCTTTTTTGACTATAGAAATATTATATTGGGTGCCGGTCTTTTTTCTACAATCCCGTATTCGATACATTCCATTAGTAAATACAGCTTCACTAAAATCAAATTTAGTCAAATCAGCATACGCCAAACCTGTATAACAACAGAATAAAAACATATCCTTTACTCTTTCTAAGCATTTATCATCCAACGATATGTTTTCTATTTTTTTTAATTCCTCTTTGGTTAAAAACTTTCTATTCTCGCTAACGCCGTGATCTAATTTAAAGGTTCGATACGGGTCCGTTTGTATTAACTGAGACGCATACGCTTCACGTACAAATATCTTCAATACTTTATGATAATTATATACTGAAGATTGGCATTTGCAACGTTTTTTGGCAAATTCATCCCATGCCATAATATTCTGGTAGCAAATATCAGAAAAAGACTTGATTTTACCAAAATTTTCTAATGCTTTCAGAATATACCATTGTTTTTTTCTGGTAGATTCTGATATTGGCCTTTCAATAATACGCTTACGCATGAAATGAAGAAAAGAATCTGTTGTGTCAACGCCACAACCGTTTAAATAACCATCCAATTTCTCAAAAGAGAATGTTTGCTTCTGTAATGACAATTGGTGAGCAAAATCATAAATATTTGCTACCATATCATTTAATTGTTGGTTAAATAACATGGACTGGGGGTGATTTTTAACTTTCAGATCTTTACCCCATTGGTCTGCATACAACCTAATTCCAGTTGTAATGTACTTACGTTTTCGTTGAAATGTTACCTCCATTTGAACAGAGGCTTGGTGTTTTTTGGTGGCCACATGCTTTCTATCAAAGATGAGCCGGACAGATACATTGTTCATACTTTTACTTTAAGTATGATTAGTAATGTAGATAAGGAGTGTAGATACTGAAGAATGGTATCATGGTAGGGTACACATTGGTATCATCTGTTTGTCGTCAAATGTGATACCATGTCATAAACTGTCATATTTATACAGTCTTTTGATACTCCCAAAAACATCATTTGATATGATGTTTTATCAATTATCTTCCTGTGAATCAACAAAATAAGGAGGCTTTAAGACCTCCTTATAATGTACACCCTCAGGGATTCGAACCCTGGACCCACTGATTAAGAGTCAGTTGCTCTACCAACTGAGCTAAGAGTGCATCTCTTTCATTTTTGCGGGTGCAAAGATACGCTTTTTATTCTAAGCTACAAACTTTTTTGGAGGATTTTTTCTTCTCCTCATATACTTTTGTCTTTTTCTCACTCAAATTCATAGAGTTCTGAAGGAGTTGTACGCTTCAAGGCACACAGCTGGACATCTTTACCAACAATGATACCCTTTTCTCTCAGTTTCCATTCTACAGTTTTATACGCAAGTTCCGGATGATTGTTATCCTTGCTCAAATGGCACAGCCATATATATTTCAGCCGATCGCTAATATTTTCCGCCAGGAAACTGGCTGTTTCCATATTGCTCATGTGTCCGGTCCGGCTGCTGATGCGTTCCTTCAGGTATTGCGGGTAAGTTCCCATCCGCAACATTTCCTCGTCGTAATTGGCTTCCAATATCAAATAATTAGCTTTCAGAATATAATGTGCGGCGATCGGAGTTATTTCGCCAAGGTCGGTAAGAAAGGAGAAAACTTTGCCATCAATCTGAACGCAATATCCCACATTATCCGTACCGTCGTGAGGGACTTCAAACGATTCAATACTGAAATCCTCCAATTGCATGGGCTGTTGCTTTTCCAGATAACGGGCAGAAGTGTGAAGTTTCTCCGTCATGCAATAGCTACGATTGATTCCTTCATGAATACGGGCAGTAGTGTAAATGGGGATATTCAGCTTTTCTCCCAAGCCTCCTACAGCTTTGATGTGGTCGGCATGGTCGTGAGTGACAAAAACCGCACGTATCATATCCATTTCAATTCCTACTTCCTTCAGTGTCTTTTTAATGGTACGCACAGCAATACCCGCATCAATCAATATTCCATATTTCTCTGTACCTATATAATAACAATTTCCGCTACTGCCACTTGCCAAACTTATAAATTTTACTTTCATCTTCTCAATATACTTAATAAAGAGCACCTAACAAATGCAGATATTTCAAACTGAATTTGTACAAAACAGCCTGCACAGACTATAGAACAATTTTTTAAGCTCTATGTTCAATTCCTAAAGTGCCCGACAATAAATCGGGCAAATATACAAAAATATAACATATCCCGTTCTCTGCCTCTTCTCCTTTTTACAAAGGAATCCAGCCATGGAAGGGAGATCCGTGAAGAGGAAAATCTGTCACACACATATATACAACAAGTTATAAAAAAAGCCCGGAAATGTTCCGGGCTCGTTAAATGTTTGAAACGATATGCTAATATTATATCATCAAAGCTGCTACCAGCGCAAGAATGGCGTAGAACTCAGGAAGAGCTGCATAAATCATGGTATTAACCTGCACGTCGTGACCTTGGGAAATACCTACGATACCATTCGCACAAATCTGTCCCTGACGAATAGCTGAGAATAAGCATACCAGACCTACTCCCAGACCAATACCCAACATCAACGGACCTTCTGTAGCAAAGTCTCTACCCATCGACATCAGGAAAGCTACGAAGCCATAAAGACCCTGCGTAGCAGGAAGAGCAGACAAAATCATGTAACTGGCCGACTTGGAAGGATCTTTCTTCAATGCACCTTCTGCCGCATTTCCTGCGATTGTTGTACCAAAGCAGCTACCAATTCCTGCCAGTCCAAACATCAAACCTAAACCGAGATAACCTAAAATTTCATTCATAATGTTTCTAATTTTTATGAGTTTTTAATCTATTTGTTTTTTTATTGTTGTAAAAGGACGGTAAGCTTCTCCCTTGCCGTCATAACCTGAATTCTTGAAATACTCCACGAATGTCAGACGAAGAGGATGCACAAATGCACTTAAACAGGACATCGCAATGTTCAGCACATGGCCAAACACGAGAATCAAGCCGCAGAACAGCCAGCCTAAAGCCGGACCGGCAGCGTCGTTCACCATAAACGCCAGCTGGTTGAATACGCCTCCCAGCATACCGCCTGCCAATCCCAAGGCATAAAGACGGATGTACGACAAAACGTCGCCCATCAGACCGGTAGCCATGTTATAAGTATCCCAAACACCGGCTCCGATGTTGACGAAGACATTGCGGTGAATATTATTCAGCAGGTAAATGCCTATGGCCGAAATACTGCCGATAATGATAAATGCCCACGTAGAAACGTTCTCGGAAATGACCTCGAAGAAAGACAAACCACCGGTAAGCACAAATCCGACTACCAGCAGCAGCCATCCCCAGGCACTGAGCGATTCCTTGAATCCGTAACGCACCGTAGAGCATACTGCCTTCACGGTCATTGCAATACAGATGTGAACCACACCGATAATCAAAGCCAGCAGCATCTGTTTGTCGTAAGTAGTCTCGCCTATCTTACCTACAATCATGAACTGCTTCAGACTATCCGGAAGATCCAGATCGAACAGACTGACGCCAAAGAAGGTTCCCAATACGGCACCTATCACAGTGGTAAAGACACCCAACGTAATTACCAGATTCATCATACCGCTGAGCGATTTCGACATCTTCTTTTTCAGTACGAATCCCAAAGCTATCAACACCAGTCCGTAACCTGCATCGCCCATACAGAAAGCGAAAAACAGCGAAAAGAAAGGTGCCAGAATGGGTGTCGGGTCGAACTCGGCATAATCAGGCATACCATACATCTTGGTCAATACCTCGTACATGCGGGTAAAGGCATTATTCTTCAGCTTAATCGGAGCATTATCCTCCTTGTTCGCATTACGTATCTCATAGTAGACACCACTCGCATCCAGGAATTTCTTGACTTCTTCCTCGTTATCGACCGGTATCCAACCTTCCAGCAACACAACTGTTCCTTCAGCCATCCGCTGACTGTTCAGCTTTACTTTCCATAAGTCAATCTCACCCTGTAGCTGAAGTTGTCCTTCCTCCAGTGTGTGATAGTGAGTTTTGCAGAAATTCTTCAATTCAGCATTTGCCTGAGCCAATTCCTGCAAAAGGCTTTCTTTTGCAGCATTCAGCTCCGACAAGCTTTGTGAAGGCAAACGGAGCGGTTCCATCTCCAGATCAACCGGACCATGATTGACAGTAACAAAATAGAGATGTCCTCCCCTTTCCTGAACTTTGATAGCATTGTACTGCTCTATCCATTCTTCATCAAAATCTTTTTCAGAACACATGAAGAACTGGATATCCCATCCCTGATCTTTCAGGCTGGAAACAACCTTCCAATCAAAATCGCCCCAAACTTCCATTTGGGCTATTTCTTTGTCAAGCTGCGGTACACGCTGATTCAAATCCTGTATCTTATTCTGCAGACCTTCGTAAGTGCTGACTACCTCGTCGGCAGAAACACCGGCATGCACATTGGCATCCACCGTTTTTTCAGCCAGATTATACATACTGGCAAGTGTGTTCTTATAGAGGGTACGTTTCTGCATAAAGTTCTGCAACGTATCATCCATCTCCCCACACTGTCTTTCGACAATATGTACAACTCCCAATTCACGAATCTGACTGAGGAATTCCTCGTATTCCTTGTAGTACACAAGAAATGTCAGTTTCTTCATTTTCGTAATCATGCTTCCGCCTCCTTTCTTTTCTCCTGATGAGATTTCATGATCTTCTGCGACGATTTTGAAAGATTTTCTTCATCTTCCATAAACCGTTTGATCTTCCGCAATGCATCCTGATAACCCGGAATCTGAACTTTCTCAAACAGGTTCACTTTTTGAGTCGTCTTTTTCCGAGCATGTTCAAGCAAGTTCAGCTTGGCAACGACAAATTCGCGTTCGATAGCCGTATGTGCCAGTTCCTTGAGCAAATGCAGTCCGTCCGAATACCATTTAGGAGCATTGAACAGACTATAAGGACGTATTTCGAAATCTACATTTTCAAGTATCGGCACTCGCACTCCCGCGATTTTCTTCACGCCAAGGTGGACATCGCTAACCCTTATCAATGAAGTGTCAAACTCATTCCAAAGGGCAAACATAGTCTCATATGCCTGAATCTTTTTCTCCAGACTTTCATCCAATGCGGCAGCATCCACCTTACAGCGCTTCACTTCCATACGCAAGGCACTCTCCTTATTCTTGATAATAGGCAGAGTACGCATACGTACTTTCAATTGTTTCTCCAATTGCTGAAGAGAAGTTTTATTGTATTGAAACTTTATAGCCACTTTGCAAACTAAAGAATTAAATTAAAATATTCAGAACTATATCAATGCTTGAGCATCAATTACCGGCTTTCGGCCAATACTGATCCACAAGTTCTTTCTTGATATTCACTTCCTCCGGCTTGAAATATTTGCCGAACAGACTCCATGCTACATCCAGCATTTCGGTTGTGTTGAGGTTCACGTCAATCGCCAACAGCTGATTGGAGTAATCCTTGGCAAATGCCAGCGTACGTTCGTCGTAATTCGTCAGGTCGAAACCGTTCTCCAGTTTTGTCTTGGCATTAGCAGCATCGGCATACAGACGGACAGCGGCATTCATCACCTGTGGATGGTCCTTACGGGTCTTCTTACCGGTAACAAGCTGTTTCAGACGCGACAAAGAACGGAACGGATCGACAATAACCTTACCGATATCACTGTCGCGGCGGAGGAACAACTGTCCTTCGGTGATATAACCGGTATTATCAGGTACCGCATGGGTAATGTCACCACCCGACAAGGTAGTCACGGCGATAATGGTGATAGAACCTCCGCTGGGGAACTGTACGGCCTTCTCGTATATTTTGGCCAAATCGGAATACAGCGAACCGGGCATTGAGTCTTTCGAAGGAATCTGGTCCATACGGTTCGACACAATGGCCAGCGCATCGGCATATGAAGTCATATCGGTCAGCAGCACCAGAACTTTTTCATTGTTCTTCACCGCAAAATACTCAGCAGCAGTCAGTGCCATGTCAGGTATCAGCAAACGTTCTACCGGAGGATTCTCGGTCGTATTCATAAAGCAGACAATACGGTCGAGCGCACCTGCATTCGAGAATACGTTTTTGAAGTACAGGTAGTCGTCGTTCGTCATACCCATACCGCCCAGGATAATCTTGTCGGTCTCGGCACGCAATGCCACATTGGCCATTACCTGGTTGAACGGCTGATCCGGGTCTGCAAAGAACGGAATCTTCTGTCCCGAAACCAGTGTATTGTTCAGGTCAATACCTGCTATACCGGTAGCAATCAGTTCCGACGGCTGCTTACGGCGAACCGGGTTCACAGACGGACCACCAATTTCAACTTCTTCTCCTTCTATTTCCGGACCTCCGTCAATCGGATCACCAAATGCATTGAAAAAACGTCCGGCAAGCTGTTCGCTCACTTTAATCGTAGGCGCTTTCCCCAGAAAAACAACTTCTGCATTGGTGGGGATACCTTCGGTGCCCTCGAATACCTGCAGGGTAACATCATCTCCTGCAATCTTTACCACCTGGGCCAATTTACCATTAACGGTTGCCAACTCATCATAACCGACCCCAGTTGCCTTCAGCGAACAGGTAGCCTTCGTTATCTGAGTGATCTTGGTATATATTTTTTGAAATGCTTTTGTTGCCATTTTATAAATCTACAATAATTAGCAATTTTATAATTCAGTTTTTCGATACGGTCTATCGATGATTATTAAACCTTTTGTTTAGGCTTTACGTTCTTCAAGCAACTCTTTCAATTGGTTACGGTAATTTTCGTACTGTTCCGACTTAAAGGTTGAGTAGTTCATCTGCTTGCAGATGTTGATCATCTTCTTGAAATAATCCATGACTTCATTGAAATTGTCAAACTCAAAGTCCGTATGACAGATGTCAATTACCATATTCAGGATTTCTTCCTGACGCTCCATCGGAGTGACAGCATCTATCTCATCAAAAGCATCTTGTTGCAGGATAACAAAGTCTATCAGTTCCGATTTCCAGAAGATAACGTGATATTCTACCGGTACACCATCATCACCCAAGATGTTGATCTGCTCTGCAATCTCCTTACCGCGCTGCAAACGGGTCTTTATCTCATTCACCTTGCCAATCCATTCGCCGTTGATACGTTTGGAGATGTAAGCCTCGAATTCAGGATATTCAATGTATTTCGAATAAGAATCTATCGGGTTTACGGCCGGATAACGTTTCTTGTCCGCACGGTCCTGTTCAAGAGCGTAGAAACAGCGGGCTACTTTCTTGGTATTTTCCGTAACAGGCTCCTTCAGGTTACCACCCGCAGGAGATACGGTTCCGATAAATGTAATAGAACCCGTCTCACCGTTATTCAAAACTACATAGCCGGCACGGCCATAGAAGTTGGAGATAATCGAAGACAAGTCCATCGGGAATGCATCCGGACCAGGCAACTCTTCCATACGGTTGGACATTTCGCGAAGTGCCTGTGCCCAACGTGAAGTCGAGTCGGCCATCAGCAATACTTTCAATCCCATGCTGCGATAATACTCGGCAATGGTCATCGCTGTGTAGACAGATGCCTCACGGGCCGCAACCGGCATGTTCGAAGTATTGGCAATGATGATAGTACGCTCCATCAGCTTACGTCCGGTATGCGGGTCTATCAGCTCGGGGAATTCTGTAAAAATCTCCACTACCTCATTGGCACGTTCACCACAGGCTGCGATGATTACGATATCAGCTTCTGCCTGTTTGGAGATGGCATGCTGCAACACCGTCTTACCCGTACCAAACGGACCGGGAATAAATCCTGTACCACCTTCTACAATCGGGTTAACGGTGTCTATCACACGAACACCGGTTTCCAACAGTTTGAAGGGACGCGGTTTTTCCTTGTAATTGGTCATAGCCCGTTTTACCGGCCATTTCTGTATCATGTTGACGGGGACTTCTTTTCCCTCTTCGTCAATCAGCACAGCAATCGTATCTTCAATGTGATAATCGCCTTCTGCCACAACAGATTTAACAGTGGCTTGTCCCTTCATTTCAAAGGGCACCATGATCTTCAGCGGCTGATAGTT
The DNA here is from genome assembly GCF_000435115.1 of Bacteroides sp. CAG:633. Classification (NCBI taxonomy): domain Bacteria; kingdom Pseudomonadati; phylum Bacteroidota; class Bacteroidia; order Bacteroidales; family Bacteroidaceae; genus Bacteroides; species Bacteroides sp. CAG:633. The sequence continues at coordinate 110,089 of NZ_FR883109.1, forward strand.
CTCTTCTACCTGGCCCAACCAATCGGCTGCACCTACTTTATCGCCTGCTTTTGCCAAAGGTACAAAATGCCATTTCTTTTCTTTATCCAACGGATAGGTATACTGTCCTCGTTTCAAGAAGACACCCTCCATTTTGTCAAGGTCGTTCTGCAAACCATCGTAATTCTTCGAAAGCATGCCGGGACCCAATGTCACTTCAAGCATATGACCGGTAAACTCGGCTTCTGCGCCGACCTTCAAGCCACGGGTACTTTCAAAAACTTGTACATATACTTGACTGCCTACAACTTTTATCACTTCCGCCATCAGCCTGTCGTTTCCCAGCAAGATATAGCATATCTCATTCTGTGCCACAGGGCCGTCAACGATAAGAGTTACCATATTGGCAATTACGCCACTAACAGTTCCTTTTGTTGCCATATAATTATGTGATTAATTTTATTTTTTAAACTCTGCAGGTATCTGCACTTCATCCTTTAAAGTCGCAATAATATTACGGAACAATAAATTACCTTTTTCCTTGTCCAGAACCATCCAACGCTCTACCATGTCCAATTGCAACAAAAAGACAAACAGACGTTCGATCGTAAAATAGTCAAAGAAGGTAGCTTCTTCCATCCAGTTCCAGCGAAGCTGGTCTATTTTCTTCTCCCGCTCTACCAGTTCGCTTATTTCACTGATTTTCATCAACTGTTCCATACAGTCTACCTCACCAGTCAAGCCGAAATCACGGGCATTGGAAGTACGCAAGGCTTCACACACTTCGGTATCTCCCACTATCACTGATGAAAGCTCCATCTTATATTTTCTTGCAGCCAGTGCAACCAAAATATTATTGACTGTCAAATTGAAAGCGAACCACGAAGAGACAAACTTGTTCTTGCATTCCATCGCATAAGCATAATAAAGTGCAGCCAAACGATTCTCAAGCAAAAAGTTCTCTTCTACAGGATTAGTAAAATATTCAGATATAAAAGTGGATAAATATGCAGGGAACATAGAATTCTCTATTCTATCGCCTTCCTTTAATCGCAGAATATATTCGTTGAGTTCTTCAGCAGAAAAGACTCCACGCCCATCAATAGCAGCTTCCTTGTCTTTCAGCAGCTTCAGAACATTTGCATTATCATATTGCAAAAAGAACAAACTTACCAGTTTCTTGTCTACTACAGTCAAAGCCGGATATATATCTTCCTTAAAATCCGCGACCGTATAGCTCAGTTTATTGTCCTCCAAAGCAAGTTTAGGCAATCCAGCTACTAAATAATAGTATTTACCCATATCAAGTGATATTTTTTAAAATAACATTTCTAATAATTGCGGGCGGAGGAATTCTTTAAAGTAGTTCATAAACTCTTCTTCACCAAAGTTTATCTTATAAGAACCATTAGCCGGAGAAATAGTAAACAAAGTCTTGATGCCGTTTACCTGTTCTATCTTCACTCCTTTATCTAAAAGGTCCTTTGCCTTTTTCGAGAAATAGGCTTTTAATCCATCTGCATCTGCAGTCGAAATCACAATGGGTTCTGTTGCGCTCCATTTTGAAGCTAAAGACAGGATAAAGGCATTCAGATAGTCTTTATTCGCTGCAAAAGCTTTCACGTCCGCATCAACCAGTTTGTTTGTTACCAGTGTAGCAATCTCCGATTTTAAAGCGTTAGCAGCTTGATTAGCGAACATTTTCAGCTCTGATTTGGTATTCTCAGCCATATCGTCAGCCTCCTTACGGGCTGTAGCCAGAATGGTTTCAGCCTCCTTACGAGCATCCTCAATTATTTTTTGAGCTGTTTCCTGAGCATTTGCGATAAGTTTCTGGGCTTCTTTATTACCTTTTTCAACCCCTTCGTGATAAATCTTATCAGTTAACTCTTGAATTTTATTCTCCATATTTTCAGGAATTATTATAAGTTAGTTACAAAATATACACCCTTATACGCAGTTTTTCCCTCCGTATCAGATTTGCGCCAAATTTACTAAAATCCCTGTGATAATAAAAGAGAAAGGGGAAAAGAAAGATTATTTCCCAGAAAAAAAGACAAAGAATTTTCTTCTCTATGAAAATAACAATAAATAATGCCTTCCACTGCTCCTACTATTCCATACAAACTCCCCAGTTATCCCTAGCGAGTGTACCAGTTATTGCACTCACAGTGCAGTAGTCAGTGCACTCGCAGTGCAACAGTTGGTGCACTAACAGTGCAGCAGGCAGTGCACTGGAACTGCACAGTTAGCGTATTTGGAAAGCACAATTCAAAAGAAAAACATGCGGGATATATTGTTTTCAGGCGCGGTCTTCCCCGTGTCTTTCCGTGGCATCCGTGCCTGAAGAAAAACAAAAGTTCCTGTGTGTATGCGGAGGGAAAACAAAAAAGCCCCTCC
>NZ_FR883110.1:0-581 GCF_000435115.1 Bacteroides sp. CAG:633
GATGGGCGACTGGCAACGGCGGGTGTTCAGTCCTTCGAACGAGGTTTCGATGATGGGATAGGCCTCGAAGTCGTCGGTGAACAGGACGAGGGCGTTCTTTTCGGTATGCAGATTAACGTTGCTCAGCAGTTCGATGGGACCTGTGAGCCAGATTCCTTCGGGGATGATGACCGTTCCGCCACCTTTCTGACTGACGGAGCGGATGGCGTCGTTGATGGCACGGGTGTTCAGGGTGATGCCGTCGTTCTTGGCACCGAAGTCGGTGATGTTGGCCTGGAAGTCGGGGAAGCTGGGACGTTCCACACGGGGCATCTCGAAGGGCAGGCCTTCGTAGATATCGGCGACGGGACTTGCCGGTGTTGCCGACTTGGGGGTGCTGCTACATGCACTGCCTGTCAGCAGCAGGGCCGTAAGGGCTGAAAGCGAAAACAACTTTCTCAGGAAGCCGGAGGGCTTTTGCGAAAGGGAAGATGTCTGGTAATTCATGGTCATATCGATTGTACTAAAAGGTTATACTTTTTCGGGGCAGTGCTTCCGGCGATGGGGTGGAAGTGCTGCTGTTGACAAAAGTACCGATCTTT
>NZ_FR883111.1:0-6547 GCF_000435115.1 Bacteroides sp. CAG:633
TATTTCCTAAATAGGTTTCGATGGTATTTTACTGATAATCAGCAGAATATAATTATGTAGAAAGAGAGTCGAGCAAGTGTGTTGTAGAAAAGATAAATTTGAGCCAATGAGTAAGTGTTTAATATTCAAAGCATTCTATTTTTACTGAAAGAAATAGAAATAGTGCGGAACTGTATCTGACACCACTTTTCGATACCAGTAAAGAAGAACGTAAAACATTCATTATCTGTGAGGATAAGTGCTAGAAAGGTGGACGATATAATGTGGTTGACACTCCAAATTAACACCAATACCTAAAAGGATGTAAGGATATAGGATGACGAGTTCGTTTGTTTGCAGACTCTCTATCGGAATGATAGCTAAAAAGAAGAATGTAGTAATATTCTTTGTATAGCCTAACTGGTTGGGCTTATAAATTTAGGGAAGCTATCAGGAGTAAACGATGTTATTGGACAGTTACCATTCAATACTTTGATAAATGCATTTATAATGAACCTTGTTCTACTTTTTAGTTTCTCAGTAGAGAGATTCGCAGAATATCCGGCTTGATATTTATATAATGAAAGAGTAGATTCTCCAATCTGGCCGGGCATCTTGAAAAGAAGAGAAATGTCGATAAGCAGAAGGTGATATCAATGGCTTTGTCGGGTCTTTAACAGCGTTTGTACATGGTGTGTACATCTGTTTTTTACTTTAAATCATTGATTATTAGATTGTTTACGACTTTCTTGATGTACATCAAGTATCCTTGGTGTCTTGTGCTTTATACCCTATTTTTGCCACCGATAATCGCTACTGCATACATGGCTTGTGAACAACACTTGCACGGCTCGCGAACAACACTTGTACGGCTCGCGAGCGACACTTGCACGGCTCACGAGCGACACTTGCACGGCTCAAACCACTTACAGACATCGTAAAACAGGGACAAACAAGGGCATGGAAAACATACAAATTAACCATTATACGTTATGTGATTTTTTATGAAAGAGAGAGTTTTGTTATTGATCCTGTTTGTATGCCTGGGAGCGGGAATGCTTCGGGCACAAACTAAGCAGGTGACGGGTATTGTCACCTCGGCCGAGGACGGACAACCGGTAATCGGCGCTTCGGTATTGGTGAAAGGAACTTCGCAAGGGTCTATCACCAATGTAGAAGGAAAATTTCAGTTGGACGGCGTATCTGCATCAGCACAGACGCTGGTCGTTTCGTTTGTGGGCATGAAGACGCGCGAAGTGCCTGTAAGTGAGTATGTAGAAGTGGTTTTGGAAAGCGATCAGCAAGTACTGGACGAAGTACTTGTCACCGTGGCCTATGGCACCGCCAAACGTTCGTCGCTGACGGGAGCTATCTCGTCCGTCGACCAGAAACAGATTGAAATGCGTCCTACGTCGAGCGTCACTTCGGCACTCGAAGGAAGCACTTCGGGAGTACAAATCAACAGCACGTACGGCGCACCGGGCAGTACGCCCGACATCCGCATCCGAGGCATCGGAACGGTGAACGGCTCCAGTTCGCCCCTCTATGTGGTGGATGGAGTACCCTTCAGCGGAAGCATTGCCGACATCAATCCTGCTGATATTGAAAGCCTTTCGGTGCTGAAGGACGCAGCTTCGTGCGCCCTCTATGGTAACCGTGCTTCGAATGGAGTCATTCTGATTACCACCAAACGGGGCACAGCTGGCAAACTGAGTTTCGAGCTGAAAGTCAATCAGGGTATTTACTCGCGGGGCATCAAGGAATATGCCCGCACCGATGTCCGCCAGTTTATGGAAGCCAGTTGGCAAAACCTGCGCAATGCACGTATTTCGGCTGGCGACGATCCGGCCAAAGCAGCACGCTATGCCAGCGAAAACCTGATCAGCGAACAGCTTTACCTGAATATTTTCAATAAACCCGATAAGGAACTGTTTGACGCATCGGGCCGTCTGGCTGAAGGTGTACAGATGCTTCCCGGCTATGCCGACGACCTTGATTGGTATAAAGCAGCCATTCGCAACGGTTATCGTCAGGAGTATATGTTCAGCGGAAACGCTGCCGGCGAGAAGAGCGACTATTACTTCTCACTGGGTTATCTGGACGAAGAAGGCTATGTGCGCAATTCAAGTTTCGACCGCCTTTCGGCACGCGTATCGGTCAATCTGAATCCGGTAGAATGGCTTAAAGCTGGTGTTAACCTGTCGGGCAGCCATCAGAATTCGAAGATTACCACAGGCGACGAAGGTGCCTCTTTTACAAACGCCTTTATGTATTGCCGTCAGATAGCCCCCATCTATCCCGTACATCTGCACAACCCTGACGGCTCCTACCGCCTGGTCAATGGTCAGCGCCAGTACGATCCCGGTTATTATACCAACGAGCAGGATGTGGAAATAGCCACACGCAATCAGTACCAGGACCGTCATGTGGTATGGGAAAACGAGCTGGACAAGAATCAGACAGTACGCAACACCCTGCAGGGCATCGCCTATATGGATGTCAAGTTCCTGCGCGACTTTACTTTCACCGTAAAAGGGGACATGAGTCTGAGCCATTCGGAAAACAGTTCGTACGACAATGCCATCATCGGTAACGGAAAAGGCAGTAACGGACGTGCCAAACGCGAGTCCTATCGTTACAAGAGCTATACCTTCCAGCAGCAACTGAAGTGGACTCACCTTTTCGGTGCGCATCTGTTCGATGTGCTGGTGGCTCACGAGAATTTCTCGTATAACTACGATTATACTTATGGCTTCAAGACGTCGCAGATATTCCCCGACCGTCCCAACTACAGTAACTTTACCGAAATCACCAGTCTCGATGGTTACGAAAACAATTATCGTACAGAGAGTTATCTGGGACGTATCCGCTACAACTTCCGCGACCGCTACAACTTGGAAGTGTCTTTCCGTCGTGATGGTTCCTCACGCTTCCATCCCGATAACCGTTGGGGTAACTTCGGCAGTGTGGGAGCCAACTGGATAATCAGCGAAGAAGACTTTATGAAAGACGTACGCTGGGTGAACGACCTGAAGCTGCGTGCCAACTACGGTCAGGTAGGTAACGATGCAGGAGCCGGCTACTATGGCTACATGAGCCTTTATTCGGTAGCGCAGAATGCTCACAAAGGAGCCCTTTTCCTGAGCCAGAACGACTCTTACGACCTGAAGTGGGAGACGGGCGAGGCCTATGGCGTGGCTGTCGAGACACGTTTGTTCGACCGTTGGAACCTGAGCGTAGAGTACTTTGACAAGCGAAACAAAGACCTGTTGTTCGACATTTATCTGCCCCTTTCGGCAGGAGCCACTTCTTCGACAGCAGCCGAAGCTACCGTGACGCGCAATCTGGGTACTATCTCCAACCGTGGTGTTGAGATCAATACCGACGTTGACGTCTTCCGTAACAAGAACTGGACCGTCAACCTGGCTGCCAATGCCACCTTCCTGAAAAATGAAATTGTGAAACTACCCGATCAGAACAAGGATGGTATCATATCGGGTGCATACAAGATTGTGGAAGGTCGCAGCCGTTACGAGTTCTACACTTATACGTTCGAAGGAGTAGACCAATTGACCGGTAATTCCCTCTACAAAGCCAATCTGGAGGACTATTACGTCAAACTGTCCGACGGTACTACACTGGGTAACAAGCAGACCGGTACCGACATTACCAGCAAGGCAACTGTGATAAACGGAGTGCCTTATGTCACCAACACCACTTACGGTCAGCGCGAATTTCACGGTTCAGCTCTGCCTACCGTATATGGCAGCTTCACGGGTACGGTCAGCTACAAGTCGCTCACGCTTTCCGCCCTCTTCACCTATTCGTTGGGAGGTAAGACGATGGATAGCGTTTACCAGTCGCTGATGAGTACCGGTACCAGCCCCAGCAACTACCACTCTGATATTATGAAGTCGTGGACACAAGCGCCCGAAGGCATGGACGAAAATTCGCCCAACCGTATTCGGAAAGACGGTATACCGCAGATCAACAGCATGTTGAGTTCGGACAACAACGCCGTTTCTTCCCGCTGGCTTACTTCGGCCGACTATCTGGTAGTGAAGAATCTGACCCTGTCTTACCGCTTGCCGCAAACTTGGGTCGATCATATCGGCCTGCAGGCTGTAGGGTTGAACGTGACTTGTGAAAATCTCTGGACCTTTACCGCCCGTCAGGGTATGAATCCTCAGCAGTCGTTCTCCGGCGGACAAGGTAACTACCTGGTAACACCGCGTATCTTCTCGGTAGGAGTAAGTGTGAAACTTTAATAATGTATATTCATTACACAGAAGATGAGTTAAGGAGTCGGGCCTTTACATCCTTGATTGATAATTTCTTATTGCTTTTTGAAAACAGCCGGCTTGACTTCTTAACCTTCTTCAGATAAAAAACATATACGATATGAAACTGAAAAATATTCTCTGCATATCCGTAGCTTCGGCCTTGCTTACCGCTTGTTCGGCCGACTACCTCGACACGTTGCCCCAGTCGTCTACCGATACGGGCACCGTCTTCGAAACGACCGAAAATGCCCGTATGGCCGTCAACGGTCTTTGCCTGATGATGACCCAACAGTACCTGGGTCAGCAAGGAGTCAACGGCGAAGGTACTATCAAAACCTGGTATGGCAACTATCCGGGCAACGACTTCCAGAAGTGTAACCTGACGGGCTGGGCCAACATCATCAACGCTACCTATATGGAACGTAGTACTTCGCTCTATTGCTACTATCCCTGGTTCTATTATTATAAGCTGATAGGCAATGCCAACCGCATCATTGTCAACATAGGCAATGCTGCCGGTACAGATGCTGAACGCGACTTTATCCGCGCACAGGCACTCACCATACGGGCTTACTCGTATCTGATGCTCAGTCAGCTCTATTGCCACCGCTGGGCCGACAGTAATCAGGGAGCTTCGCGCGGACTACCATTGAGGCTCGATACGTCCGACGGCGATCTGCCAGCATCAACCCTGGCACAGGTTTATCAGCAGATATACACCGATCTCGATGCCGCCATCGACGCTTATACCCGCAGCAAGCTGACGCGCGACCGTGGCGACAACCACAGTCCCGACCTTGCGGTAGCTTATGCTGTCTATGCCCGTGCTGCTCTGACGCGTGAAGACTGGGCTTCGGCTGCCAAGTATGCTCCACTGGCCCGTAAAGACTATCCGCTGATGAGCAATGCCGACTATGTGGACGGCGGCTTCAGCACCCCCAACAGTGAGTGGATATGGAGTAGCTATAGTGCTCCCGACCAGACACTTTACTATTTTTCTTTCTTTGCTTTCCAGGGCAGTAATTCCAGTGCCAGCATTTGCCGTGCATACCCTTGTGCCATCAGTAAAGAGCTCTACGACCGCATCCCCGAAACCGATGTACGCCGTAACATGTTCCTTGCTCCCCGCGAGGGCGATGTTTACAATACAGCCAACGGCAGTGCCACCAGCGGACCTATGCTGGAACGTGCCCGCAAGGAGTATGCCGACAAAATCTACTCTACCAGCCAGATATTTGCCTATATGCAGTTCAAGTTTCTTTGTACAAGTCAGCCCGGAGTGGGACAACTGAACCATTTCCGTTCGGCAGAGATGTATCTGATTGAAGCTGAAGCTAATTGCCATCTGGGAGGAAAAGATAAAGAGACACAAGCCCTTCTGCAAGCCTTGATAAAGGACAGTGGCCGCAATCCGCAATACACCTGCGACAAAAGCGGCGACCAATTGCTCGAAGAGGTGAAACTTTATCGCCGCATTGAGCTTTGGGGCGAAGGCTTCGACTGGTTCGACCATAAGCGCTGGCGTCAGCCGGTAGTGCGTCATGCCTATCCCGAAGGCAGCTTCCATGCTCAGTTTGCCATAACTCTGAAGCCCGAAGACAGCAACAACTGGACGTGGGTCTATCCGGCCAAAGAAGTGGACTACAACGGTGCACTGGACAGCTACATCGAATAAATCTTATACTTTAACCAATTCATATTCTTTACCTACAATTCTCTCTGAAGTCTGTTCGGGAGGCTCGGTTTCTTCGGAGGCCGTTGCCTCCCGGCTTTCGTTGTATATAGGGCATCCGGACATCTTTTCTCAATAAAATCATTGTCAGGTTAATAACTTTATTAATCTCTTTCATTATCTTTAGGTAAGTTAGGATGTGTTTCAGCAAAAAAATCAAGCAAGCTTGTTTTTTCTGTATTCGACTTTCCGTATCTTTGTTTGCAATAAAACAGAGAATATCATGGAAATACCTGCTGACTATATACGACGTATCGAAATCCACGGCCTGTGGCACCGTTACGACATTGCCTGGGACCTTCGTCCCGATGTCAATATCCTTTCGGGCATCAACGGTGTAGGAAAAACAACCATTCTGAACCGTTCGGTAGGCTATCTGGAGCAAACCTCCGGAGCCATGAAAACGGACGAAAAGAATGGAGTGCGCGTCATTTTCGACAATCCCGAAGCTACTTACATCCCTTACGACGTCATCCGCAGTTACGACCGCCCGCTCATCATGGGCGACTTCACCGCACGGATGGCCGACCCGAATGTGAGGTCTGAACTCGAC
>NZ_FR883111.1:6560-15769 GCF_000435115.1 Bacteroides sp. CAG:633
GTCTGAACTCGACTGGCAGCTGTATCTGCTGCAACGCCGCTACCTGGACTATCAGGTAAATGTGGGCAATAAGATGATCGAACTGCTGAGCAGTGACAACGAGCAGCAGCGCAACCAGGCTTCCCTCCTGTCGGTGCCCAAACGCAAGTTTCAGGACCTGATAGACGAACTGTTCAGCTATACCCGAAAGAAGATCGACCGTAAAAGCAATGAAATCGTGTTCTATCAGGACGGCGAACGGCTTTTGCCTTACAAGCTGTCTTCCGGCGAGAAACAGATGCTGGTCATCCTGCTGACGGTATTGGTGCGCGGAGGCAGCCATTGTGTGCTGTTCATGGACGAGCCCGAAGCTTCGTTGCACGTAGAGTGGCAACAGAAACTCATCGGAATGATCCGTGCGCTGAATCCCAACGTACAGCTGATTCTTACCACCCATTCGCCTGCCGTCATCATGGAAGGCTGGCTGGATGCCGTGACCGAAGTGAGCGAGATATCTACCGAAACCCATCAAAACAGTTGAGACCGTGGCTACTTCGTTACGACATAATCTGACTTCCGCCTATCTGGATGCAGCCACGCGGCTTTCGCCTAAAAAGAAACGCCGCCGCATTGTGGCCTATGTCGAAAGTTACGATGATGTAGCTTTCTGGCGTACCCTGCTTTCGGAGTTCGAGGACGATGAACACTATTTCCAGGTGATGTTGCCCTCGCAAACGTCTTTGTCGAAAGGGAAAAAGATGGTGCTGCTCAATACACTCAATGCCGACGAACTGGGCCGGAGCCTGATAGCCTGCGTAGACAGCGATTACGACTTCCTGATGCAAGGCAATACGGCTGTGTCGCGCCGCATCAATAAGAATCCGTTTGTGCTGCAAACCTATGTTTATGCCATCGAGAACTACCTGTGCTATGCCGAGAGTTTGCACGAAGTCTGTGTGCAGGCCACGCTGAACGACCGTGTGCTGATCGACTTTCCTGAGTTTCTGAAGCGCTATTCACGCATTGCTTACCCGCTGTTCTTGTGGAATATCTGGTTTTATCGTCAACACGATACCAAAACATTTCCGATGCACGAGTTCAACCAGTGTGTACGCATTCAGGACGTTACGTTACACCAGCCTTACCGTTGTTTGGACGAAATGAGGCAACGTGTAGACAAGAAACTGAGCGAACTGGGCACCCGTTTTCCGCAACTCATCGAGCAGGTTGATGCGTTGCGCGAAGAACTGGAGCCTTTGGGCGTAACTCCCGACACCACTTACCTTTATATACAGGGACATCACATCATGGACAATGTAGTGATGAGGCTGCTTACTCCGGTTTGTACCCAGCTCCGTCGCGAACGCGAGAAAGAGATCAAGCGGCTGGCACGTCACGACGAACAGTTCCGCAACGAACTGACCAGTTACGAGAACAGTCAGGCCGCTGTGCAACTGATGTTGAAAAAGAACGAAGGTTACAAGTCACTCTGGCACTACCAGTGGATGCGCGAGGACGTGGAAAGGATATTGGCGGCCTCACCCTTCTGATTTCCCTAACTCCTTTAACTTAAACAAAATGGATTTACTGAATAATATTGATAAATTGCTGATAAGCTGGGGCATGAATCCGCAGACGGCCGACTGGCTGGATCAGTTCATTGCTTTTGCCCTGGTGCTGATATTGGCTTTTGCTGCTGATCTGATTTGCCGTAAGGTGTTGCTCAGAGCTATTGCCCGCCTGGTTGCAAAGACCAAAGCGACGTGGGACGATATTCTGTTCAACCGTAACGTAATGGTCTACCTGAGCCACATGGTGGCACCTGTTGTCATCTATCTGTTCATACCGATTGCTTTTGCACAAACCGATTCGGTGACTTTAAGTTTCATCCGGCGTTTGTGCTTCATTTATATTATATTTGCTTTCTTGCTGTTTATCAACTCTTTCCTGAAAGCTGCCTATGCAGTATACAGCGAGAAAGAGTCCATGCGCGACCGTCCGCTGAAGGGCTTGCTTCAGACGTTGCAGGTATCTTTATGGTCCATCGGTATCATTATCGTGGTAGCCGAACTGTTGGGTAAGTCGCCTTTCTCACTGTTGGCAGGTCTGGGTGCATCGGCAGCCATTCTGATGCTGGTGTTCAAGGACAGTATCATGGGCTTTGTCAGCGGTGTGCAACTTTCGGCCAACGACATGCTGAAGGTAGGCGACTGGATTACCATGCCCAAGTACGGTGCCGACGGCATAGTCATCGAGGTGACATTAAATACAGTAAAGGTTCGTAATTTTGATAATACCATCACTACCATACCGCCCTACCTGCTGGTGAGCGACTCTTTCCAGAACTGGCGCGGCATGCGCGAGAGCGGCGGGCGACGGGTGAAACGAAGCATCAACATCGACATGACCAGCGTACGCTTCTGTACTCCCGAAATGCTCGAAAAGTATCGTAAGATTCAGCTGTTGAAAGACTACATCGAACAGACCGAAGCTGTAGTCGAAGCATATAACAAGGAGAACGGCATCGACAACGAAGTGTTGGTAAACGGTCGCCGGCAGACCAATCTCGGTGTGTTCCGTGCTTATCTGACTGCCTATCTGAAGAGTCTCCCTGTGGTAAACACCGAACTGAACTGCATGGTACGCCATTTGCAGCCTACCGACCACGGCTTGCCTGTCGAACTTTATTTCTTTTCCACCATCAAGGATTGGATTCCTTACGAGGGCGTACAGGCCGATGTATTCGACCACGTGTTGGCTATCATTCCCGAATTCGACTTGCGTGTCTTCCAGTCTCCTTCCGGAGCCGATTTGCGCCGGCTGACGGAAAGCAACTAAAGAATCGTACGTTTGGGAGATTCATATATGGATGATACCGAAACTACAGATGGTTTTATTCGGACAAAAAAACAAGTTGACAAAACTACAGATACTCCCTTGTTGTCTGTAGCCTTGTCAACTTGTTAACTAAACATTCGAATGCTTATCTGATTATTCTGAACAGCGGCAGCAATATCCTTCTGATCGGTTTCAGCTTGTACCACAAAGCCCCGCGCTTCAGCCATCGGCTGTCGGTACAGTCCTGCACACTGCCGTCGGGACGATAGATGTAGCGCAACAGTCCCAGTACCTCGCTACGCTTCACACGCTCTATCCGGTACAGATTGCCGTCGCCCAGCATCAGACATTCGTCGCCTTCACGTCCGATGTAGCGATGCACCATGTATTTTCCTTCCCACTGGTAGAAAGGGCAGCACCAGGCAGGCAGTTCGCCGTCGGCAGGCAGTGGATCAATCTCTACCACATCTTTCCCGCCGATGATGAAGGGGAACATGCTTTGTCCGTCGATACGTACTTTTACCCTCTTTCCCTGTCGCAGCACTTCGGCGGCTTCGGCCAGAAAATCGTTGGCTACAACCAGTTTCCTCATACTCCGAAGATGGTTTTACACGACAGGTGGGCAGCTTCGGCATTGGGCAAGCAAGCCAGGTGGTATACCGGTACCTTGACCAGTATGTCATTCAGTATCTGGCTGATGCAGTCGTACAGTTTCTCGTCGTAAGCAAAGTCGGGCGGGCACGAGGGGTGAAGGGCAGCATAGGCCTGCATCACCTTCAGTTTCTTTATTTCGTTGTAAGGAGCCTGCGACAGGCGTACGCAACCCACTAATTCGTACGAGTTTGTCTTGTAGCACGGTGTCTTTCCACTCCACGGGCTGCCATATACGTAGGGAATTCCGTTATGTATGCGCACAATGGGGCTGTCGTCGTTCAGCAACGTAGCACCTTCGATGTTTTCGCGCCACAGGCGGGTGTGGGTGCTCTTTCCGGTACCGCTCTCGCCCAGGAAGATGACGGCCTTGTCGTGGAAGACAATGGTGCTGGTGTGGATAGCCACAGCCTTCTGGGGAGCAATCAGCACACCGAAAGCAATCCAGCAGGCAAAACGTAGCAGACTGACATCGAGGTTTCCGCTGAAATAGGCGATACGTGATCCTTCGGCTATCCAGACTGTGAGTGTCTGATCGCTACCGATATAGGCTGTTTCGAATATATATCCTTTTTCGTAACGCCCGAAACGGTTGTGTGTCAGTACCGGATCGTTACGGTATAGCTCGGCTGTAAAGGCAGGAGCCTTTTCTTCGCTCCATACGAAGCGGAAATTAGGTTCGGCAGTCGAGTCGATAGCAAATACACCGAATCCGCCGATGTTAGCCACATCCTTCACCAGTGGCTCACCTTCCATACGCAGGCGAAACCCTGCAATCATATAGTCTTGTTCCATAATTAAATATGTATTGTTTTCATTTCCAAATCTATATACCCTCAACCTTAAACCCTCAGCTCTAAACCCTGAATCCTCCTTCATCACGCTTCTCCCCTCTCTTTCGGAGAGGGGTCGGGGGTGAGGTCCCATATCCTATCGCACACCCGCAGCGATGTCTCCCTGTGAGCAATGATAATCATGGTCAGTTCGCGGCACTGTTCGGACAATTCCTCCAGTGCGCGGTTTATCTCGCTTTCCGTGCGGCTGTCCAAAGCCGACGTGGCTTCGTCGAAAAACAGCACTTCCGCCTCTTTGTACAAAGCACGGGCTATGCCGATGCGTTGCTTCTGTCCGCCCGACAAGCGACTGCCATATTCACCCAGCGGTGTGTCTAATCCTTGCGGAAGCGTCTCCAGCCAGTCTTTCAGGCGTACTTGTTCCAGTACTTCCATCACTCGCTGGCGGTCGGGAGAGGGATGTCCCAAGGCAACGTTGTCGAGCAGCGAACCTTCTACGATGAAGATTTCCTGCGGCACGTAGCCCACCAGTTTGTGCCAGCGGTTGCGGTTGGCAGTTGTCAGCCGGCGTCCGTCTACTAATATTTCGCCTTCGGTCGGTGTCAGGAAACCCAATAGCAGATTGAACAGTGTCGATTTGCCCGATCCGCTAGGGCCGCGTATACCGATGCGTTCGCCCCGGTGGATGGTCAGATTCAGGTGATTGAACAGCTGTTCTCCGTCTGGGAAAGCAAATCCCAAGTCTTTCAGTTCCAGTGTGTGCTTGAAGGTAAAGGGCTGTTCGCTGCTGTCATCAGCCGTTTGGCTTTCGGTCAGTCCTTCAGTCACCACCTGTATCGAGTGCGAAGCGTTCTGCAGAGTTACCCAACTGTTCAGGATGCTGCGCATGGCAGGAATCAGACGAAACGCCGCTACGGCAAACACACCGCTCACGATACTCAGGTCACCACGTCCGGCTCCTATCAGCAGGGCTATACCTACTACGATGGCGGCTTCACTCAAAAACTGCGGAAACAGCTGATAGCGTTCCATGCGCTGACGGCTGTGTACGATGCTGTCCATGCCTTGGTCGAACGAGGCAAGCGAGGTGCCGAATGCCTGAGCTATCTCCAGTTCGGCATAGCCGCGGAAAGCTTCTACCACCGTACGGCTCTGCTTGCGGCGTGCTTCCAGTTCCTCCTGGCCGTACTTGCGCAGACGACGGCGCACGGCTACCGTGTAGATTAGTGACAACGGCACGAAAGCAGCGCACAGCAACAATCCGGCCAGCGGCTCCCAAATCACGAGGGCAGCCATCATGAAAAGGATGAGCACAGCATCGCCCACTATGCGGAACAGCGGGGCAAGCACACACAGGCAGAAGGTGTAGCACACATAGTTCACCTCGTGCCCCAACTGCACACTGCTTTTGCTCTTCAGGAACAGCAGTCCGCGCCGGTAGTAGTTGACAAACATCCGCCGGCTGAAGTCGCGATATATTTCCAATTGAAAGGTGCTTTCCACCCGTGCCAGGGCTACTACCAGTGCATTCTTCAGTACCACAAAGCCCATCACGGCTCCGCAAAGCAGCAACATCTCGCCTCGCGAACCTCCGGGGCGCAATACAGCCAGCAACAACGGTATCAGTGCGGCCACACCTGCAAAGTCGAGTACAGCGCGCACCAGTACGGCCAGTGCCACGCGCCAACTGCGGCGGCGGGCCTGCGGGGGAAGCAGAGAAATGATTTCCTTTACCATATCGGTGGGCAAAGGTAGTGCAGCCGTGCGGTTTATGCAAATTTGGCAGGATTTTTTTACAGGGAAAATGGAGAGAGGGGAAAGGGGATGATTTTTGCCTAGTTAGGGAGGAATTTTTTCCTAACTGGGAAAAAATATTTTGGTAACTGGGGAGGAATTTTTTGCTAACTGGGGAAAAATAACAGGGTTAGATAACCGGTTTTGGCAGGGATTGTCGATATCTCGTTGGGAGAGATAAATGAGGAGGGTGTATAGAATAACACATACTTTCAACACACTTACGAAGATCAATAAGATTACAGCATATCACAAAACGGTTGCTTTCATTCAAGTTGAACATGGCTTTTTTGAAGCAGAGCTCGGAATTTGTTCATATATAAAAATAGGGCGCATTTCGGATGGTTACGTTACACATAACACACTCATGCCGAGCATACACAAAAGAGCGGGCGTACCTTTTGATACGCCCGCGACTTATTAACTATATCCGATAATCAATCGTTGTACTATTAATTATTATTATTAACTGTAGTATTAATAGTACCACCATTATTAAACAGATTGTTATACGTCTTAATCTGGCCACCTGTTAATGTCACATTTTTATTGATCGTTAGCTTGGCACCTTTATAGACCTCATTAGCAGTTGTAGTCAGTGTGAAAGTATAAGCTACGTTATCACCGCTCGATACAGTCACATCTCCACCAAAGAAGCAGTGATTTAGGATTTTAAAGTTAGCCTTTAATGTCACATTAGCATTGATATACATGTTACAAGTACTCCAAGTCGTAGCACTAGTTATTTCGATAGGACCGTCGATAAATACTACGCCTTTGTTTGCGGGTTTAGCTGCTGCGGTAGCAAAGTCTTCACTATTCTTTACGGAATAAGCAACACGGCTGTAAGTAGTACTACCTGTTACCTTTGCATCCTTATCATTCAAAATAATCCAGCTGCTGCCGAAATTAGCATCTTTATACTTTGTAATACGACCATCTTTTTCTACATAGATTCTTGCATCGTCATTTGTTGTCTGACTGAGTGTGTTAACATTCAGTGTTCCTTTCTTGACATTGATGATACCTTCGTTTGTAGAACTTGCGCCACAAGTCAAAGCTGTTGTTACTTCAGGCATTTCAACATTGATAGTACCATTGTTTTCGATAGCCATATTAGTAGCAGCGTTGATGTTGGCGATTGCGTCTTCTTCATTTTCCAGTTTGGCAGTTCCACTCACTGTACCCTGGTTCGTAAATACATTGTTGTTGATGATCTTCTTTCCAGTCGTGAATGTCATGGTACCTTTGTTGATGAATGTACCATTAACTGTTAAGTCCTCACTCACTGCAAGTGTACCTTCATTTGTAAAGGTCTTATCTTTAGTGATGACGGTGTTCGCTCCTATTTTTACAGTACCACCTGTGTTAGTCAGGTCGTTGATGGCTACGCCGTTCAGAGTGAGCTGGCCGTTTCTACGAACGAATATGCTACCACAATTATTTGCATCGGCGGGGCCGTTGAGTTCTACGATACCACTCGAAGCCACGTACAAGCTTGCAAATTTTGATACAGTCAGGTTAGCATCACCTGCGATATCCATGTTGTTGACAGAAGCCAATGTTGCAGTAAGATCTACGTCACCAGTAATTGTTACATCGCCTGCCACAGTTACTTCGTTTTCAAAGTTCACAGCACCGCTTTCCAAGTTAATACCATCAACAGTGATAGCATGTCCTTCAACTGTAACATCAGCATCTTTGTTGTTGCATGTCAGTGTTACACCTGTCAAGTCTAAGTCTTCACCTATTATCAATGTTTGAGGTGTAGTACTTTCAATGGCAGCTTCCCAACGGTTCATGAATTGCTCTTCCGTATAGATTGTCTCATCTGTAACCTGTGTATTCAATCTCACATTTACATTTACTATCACGTTCTTAGACTCACCGTCAACAATCATTTGGTTAGATTGTGCTTTGTTGAATTCAGCCAGCATCTGATTATCGTATGCGCTTGCTCCTTTTTGGTAAGTACGTGCAAATACCAGACCGCTGTCACCTTCTTTAGGCTCTGTCACAATTTTCACAACAACCTTTGTTGCTTCCTCGCCATTGATGAAAGGCAATGCAGAGAAATAGAAGGAACCGGTAAGTTTGTCAAGCTCAGTGATTTCGTAAGCTTCGCTGCTGTTTTTCACATTGATGGTGAAGTGATCAACTCTACCATCTGCAGTACTTGTATATACTGGTGCAGGTAGCGGGTTAGCTTCCGGGTCATTGAGATATTTATTGTAGATTTCCGGTGTTAAAGCCGTATTATTGGGAGTCACTTTACCTGTTGTTGTTAACAATGATTGACCTTCAGCATTATAAGCTTCTACAATAATTTTATCGATAGTCCAATCTGGTAACAGACCAACAAAAGCCAATTTATCTGCAGCAAACTGCATTTGGTACAAAACCGGAGCTTGAACCAAGTGGAATGTTGAACTTTGATGTCCACCAGGAACAAATGCGGCAGCACCATAAGCAAACATGTTTTCATTGACAGTGTTCAATTCATTACCGGATGTACAATCTGCCACTTGAGGGAAGTTAACTTTAACAGGAATGGCATTGTAATATTGTGTCCTCAAGTCATCGTAAGGGAAATAAACGACGTAAGCACCTGCAAAAGCATTGGTTACAGTCTCAAAATTGGCATAACTCGTACCGGCACCTTTCGTAAGTGTAAACGGGTGGTTAGAATAATATGATCCTAAGCTAGAACCAATGTTTGACGCATTAGTTACCTGACCTTCATTATTAATTCCAGTCACCATGTGATACCATGAGGCACCAATCACATCATCTTCTTCCCAAACCGGAAGTAATCTTCCATCGACTTTATCGAACATCGAACGTGTTTCTGCTCCCAAACCATACTCTCCACCAATACTGAATCCCTCACCTAAAGAGATTGCTTTTTCAGTGTTTACTTGATTGGAAACTTCAGCAAACTCATCGTTTGTACAAGCCACAAAACCTGCAGTCAAGAACAAACTGCTAAATAATACATACTTCAGTTTCATTTTTCTCATTAATTTAATTAATAATTTTACAATAGTTTCATTTTAACCAACAGGTTCCGTTGGATCATATCCACCAATGCTTCCACTTCCTTCGAAGCCCTTTTCAATAGCCACCTCCAGAATTTCCACTTCCGGAGCTACA
>NZ_FR883112.1:0-4535 GCF_000435115.1 Bacteroides sp. CAG:633
CAACCCCTCTCCCAAGGAGAGGGGGGAGGAAATGGGAAAGGAAATGAAAAATAACCCTAAACTTTAAACCCTAAACAATAAACCCTAAAATATGGCAAAGAAAGATTATATACAAGCCAACAAAGACTGGCTGGCGGCAAAGGCTGCCGAAGAAGGAGTGATGCCACTGCCGAAAGGCATTTACTACAAGGTGCTGGCTTCCGGAAAAAGTGACGGTCCCCACCCTACTCCCAGAAGCATCGTAACGGCCCACTATACGGGATGGACCATCAATGGCAAGAAGTTTGACAGCAGCCGTGGCGGTGTGCCCATCGCTTTCCGGCTGAACGAACTGATAGAAGGATGGATTGTAGCCATGCAACAGATGCATGTGGGCGACAAATGGGAAATCTACATCCCTGCCGAAATGGGTTACGGAAAGTTTTCGCAACCGGGTATTCCGGGAGGTTCGACACTGATTTTCGAAATAGAGCTGTTGGGAATAGGATAGAAAATGAAGAATGAAGAATGAAGAATGAAGAATGAAAAGTGAAGAATGAGGAATGAAAAGTGAAGAATGAGGAATGAAGAACGAGGAACAGAGAATGAAAAATAACCTGTTGTCCGAACGGCTCACCTACAA
This sequence comes from Bacteroides sp. CAG:633, assembly GCF_000435115.1. NCBI lineage: Bacteria > Pseudomonadati > Bacteroidota > Bacteroidia > Bacteroidales > Bacteroidaceae > Bacteroides > Bacteroides sp. CAG:633. Next base: position 623 of record NZ_FR883112.1, read on the forward strand.
CGGTGACAACGGAACGCATACCCATGTACACCTGATCTGTTATTCGGCGGAGCACTGCGATGAGATTGTCTGTCAGGACTTCGACAAGATTGCTTCACTGACTGCTCCTGATGACAAACTGTGGATAAGAGTGCACGGACTGAAAGACACGGAGTACATCAGGAACCTGTGTACTTACTTCAACATCAACTTCCTGATGATGCAGGATATCCTGAATGTGGACCATCCCAGCAAGATAGAGAAAAACGGTGACTTTAACTTTGTCGTGACACGTATCTTCCATGACGATACAGCCATCGCCATCCGGCTGATACAAGGCAACAACGTGGTGCTGACCTTCACCGAAGGAGAAGCCCGGTTCTTCGACGATGCAGCCAAGGCCCTGGAAAACAATGTGCTGAAGATACGGACACGCTCGTCGGACTATCTGTTTTCGGTGCTCTTCAACGAGGTGGTGTCGAGCTATGTTTCGCAGGCCATTGAGATAGGTGACCAGCTGGACGATCTTGAAACGGAACTGCTGGCCGCCACTACCAGCTACAACATACGCATGCAGCTGCAATTGCTCAGGAAACGCTATATGGAAATAAAGCGTACCGTCGTGCCGCTGAAAGACCAGTACTCGCGCATCGTGCATCCCGACTCGGAACTGATCAACGAGACGAACCGGCCGTTCTTCAACGACGTCAACGACCATCTGCTGAATGCCGTACAGCTGACCGAAGGATGCCGCGAAACCTTGTCATCGCTCATGGACCTGTATATTTCGAACAGCGACATGCGCATGAACTACATCATGAAACGGCTTACCATCGTATCTACCATCTTCATCCCACTTACCTTCCTGGTAGGCGTATGGGGAATGAACTTCAAATTCATGCCCGAGCTGGACTGGAAGTACGGTTACCTCATGGCATGGGGAATCATGCTGGCTGCCGGACTGGCTTCGTTCCTGATACTGAGGTCGCGGAAGTGGCAATAAGCAAATCTTTGTAAAAAGCATCGGAGATTGTGATTAAATACGTACCTTTAACGCCCGAAAAAAATTAGTAATTAAAAATTAATAATTAAAAGTGAAGAATGGGGGGATGAAGAAATTCTGCAGCTCATTCACCATTAACCATTCATCATTAATCATTATCCATTTACTATTAACCATTAAAATAAGCAAATGATGAAAAAACTGACTTATGTATTGGCAGCGACTCTGCTGGCTGCCTGTAACAGTGGAAACAACGGTTATACCATCACCGGAACCGTAGAAGGTGCCAACGACGGCGACATGGTGTACCTGCAGGGAGTGGAAGGCCGCCAACTGGTTAAACTTGACTCGGCCGTCATCAAAAACGGAACATTTACCTTTACCGGAAAGCAGGATACGGCCGTTAACCGCTACCTGACGTACAAGAACAACGAGGACAACGGTATGGCTATGGACTTCTTCCTGGAGAACGGAAAAATCGCCATCCAACTGACAAAGGACAGCGACGCCGCTACCGGTACGCCCAACAACGATGCTTATCAGGAAATCAGAACACAGCTAAATAGCCTGATGAAACAGATGGAGACACTGTACAGCGCACTTTCGGACACTACCCTGACCGACGAACAACGTGAGGCCAAAGGGAAGGAAATTGAAGGTCTGCAGGAAAAAATGATAGGTGTGGCCAAAGACGGTATCGCCAAGAACATCACCAATCCGGTAGGTATTCACCTGCTGAAGCAGAATTACTACTACATGGACGTCAACGAGCTGGATCCGCTGATGCCGCAGATTCCTGCCATGTACGACCAGGACGAAAGAATCGTTCAGATCAAGGCTAACGTAAAGCAGATGAAAGCAACTGCTGTTGGACAGAAATTCACCGACTTCGAAATGCAGACTCCTGAAGGCGAAAAGGTGAAACTGTCGGACTACGTAGGCAAAGGTAAGGTAGTGCTTGTAGACTTCTGGGCAAGCTGGTGCGGACCATGCCGTCGCGAAATGCCGAACCTGGTAGACCTGTATGCCAAATACAAAAACAAGAACTTCGAGATTGTAGGTGTTTCGCTGGATCAGAGCGGAGAAGCCTGGAAGAACGCCATCAAACAGCTGAACATCAGCTGGCCGCAAATGTCGGACCTGAAATACTGGGATTGTGAAGGCGCCAAACTGTATGCCGTAAGCAGCATTCCTCATACAGTGCTCATCGACAAGGACGGTACGATTCTGGCCCGTGGCCTGGCAGGCGAAGCATTGCAAGAAAAACTGGCTGAGGTAATTAAATAAATATACCTGATTTTAGAATTTTCCGGCAACGGGAAGGGATGTCAAAGAAGGAGGAACCACCCGACTTCGAAAGGGCAAACCTTCCCGTTACTTTTTAAGGGTGTGTCAAAACTAAAAGTAACTGACATCTTGTTGTTTTCAGGCACGGATTACACGGAATTTCGCGGATGATTATTCTTCTATCTCTGCGTTTTTCCGCGTAATCCGTGCCTAAAAGAAAGCGGTTCCTTAATTTGACACACTTTCTACAAAAAAGAGCCCTCTCCCATTTCTTACCATTTGATAATTTCTGGTGGCAGGATTTGTTATACCTTTGCGCGCTCAAAAAGAAGATCAGAAATGGAAAACAACAAGCAGACATTGAAAGACAGTATCGACTTTGGCAGCATGCACATTCCTACTCTGTTCAGGAAGCTGCTGATTCCTACCGTACTGGGTATGGTATTTTCGGCCATCTTCATCATCACGGATGGTATTTTTGTGGGCAAAGGTATTGGCAGCGATGCGCTGGCAGCGGTCAACATCACAGCCCCGTTGTTCCTTATCAACACAGGAGTGGCGCTGATGTTCGGCATCGGAGCATCGGTGGTGGCATCTATCCACCTGTCGCACGGCAAACCGAAGGTGGCACGCATCAACGTGACACAGGCCATCATCGTTTCGTCCCTGCTGCTTATTGCCTATGCCGTGGCCATCCTGTGCAACGTGGAGCAGGTGGCACGCCTGCTGGGCAGCAGCGAACGGTTGCTGCCGCTGGCTGTGGAATACATGCACTGGTTTGTGCCGTTCCTGGTGTTCAGCGCCCTGCTCAGCTCAGGCATGTTTTTCGTCAGACTGGACGGCTCGCCCAACTACGCCATGACATGCAACATCATCCCGGCACTGATCAACATCTTCCTCGACTGGCTGTTTATCTACGTCTTCCGGTGGGGCATGTTCGGAGCAGCACTGGCTACCAGCCTGGGATATATTGTAGGAGCACTGATGATACTGGTCTACCTGATGCAACGGCAGCATGTGATCCGGCTGGAGCGCATCAAGCTGAGTCTGAAAAGCCTGCGGCTGACCGTGCGCAACGTGGGTTACATGATGCGGCTGGGACTTTCGACCTTCCTGTGTGAAGCGGCCATTGCTACCATGATGTTTGTGGGCAACTATGTCTTTATCCGCTATCTGGGCGAAGACGGAGTGGCTGCCTTCAGCATAGCCTGTTATTTCTTCCCCATTATCTTCATGGTGTACAACGCCATTGCCCAGTCGGCCCAGCCGATACTGAGCTACAACTACGGAGCCTCGCAACCCGACCGGGTACGGTCGGCCTTCCGCCTGGCACTGTGGACGGCAGTGACCTGCGGTGTGGTGGTATTCATCATCACGGAACTGTTTACCGAAGGAATTGTGGGGTTGTTCGTCGATCGGGGCTGTGCGGCATACGACATTGCCCTGCACGGACTTCCGCTCTTTGCAGCCGGCTTTGTGTGCTTCGGAATCAACATTGTATCGATCGGCTATTTCCAGAGTGTAGAACGCGACCGTCCGGCCATGGCTGTCACCCTGCTGCGCGGCTTCATCCTGGTGTTGCTGTGCTTCTGGCTGATGCCCATCATGATGGGGGTACCCGGCATCTGGCTGGCCGTACCAGCC
>NZ_FR883112.1:4561-9847 GCF_000435115.1 Bacteroides sp. CAG:633
CCAGCCGCCGAGACACTGACGCTGATCTTCGTGTTGACCATTTACTGCCGGGGAAGAAAGAGGAAAGAGAAACTTGAAAATTACCTCCTACGGAAACCGAAGATAAAAAGACATGGAAAAATTCGTTGACATATTCAGCAAGAAATACAACCTGGACAGCAAGGATGCAGCTGCCCTGCTGGCCCTGATGGAACCTGTGACCTACCGCCGGGGCGAAGTACTGGTGCACGAAGGAGAACTGAACACCTCTTTCTACCTGATAGGCCAAGGCATCTGGCGCGGCTATTACCTGCGCAATGGTGTAGACGTGAGTATCTGGTTTGCCACCACCGGCGAATCGCTCTTCTCGACCCGGGGATACATGGGCGGAAGACCATCCGGAACTTCGATCGAAGCCATGAGCGACAGTCTGCTATACCGCATCGGGCGGCAGGAACTGGAAGCCTTCTTCCACTCGTCGGCAGCAGCTGCCAACCTGGGCAGGCGGATGTTTGAACGGGAGTTTCTGATGTTTGAAGAAAGGCTGATCAACGAAGGAGCGACACAGGCCAAAGAACGGTACCTGTCGCTGCTGGAACGGATGCCCGAACTGCTGCAACACGTACCGCTGAAGCACATTGCTTCGTACCTGTACATCACTCCTCAATCGCTGAGCCGTATCCGTGCCGAACTGGCACGAAAAGCCGGAAGCGAAATCAGTCGCCCACGCGAATGATCTGCTGCACTTCGACCACTCCGTCGTAATCGGCAGCAAAGCCTTCGGAGGAAGGCCCCATCATCTTCACCTTCAGTTCGGCTGAAACAGGGGTATAGGGTTGGGAACCGGCAGGCAAAGCTGCCTCGTAACGTTTCTTCAGTTCGCCCGAACGATCGACTACCCAATAGGACAAGGTATCGCCTTCGGGGGTAAAGGAATAGGCTTCGTGGCCCATAATGAGTCGCCCCTTACAGGTCTGTACGGAATCGGAAACCGTCGTTTCCTCATGCACATCCGTTGCCTCCGACGTTCGGGAAGAGGGACGGCAGGAGAACAAGCACAAGGCTGTCCCCATCAAGAAAAAGAATACCTGTTTTTTCATGCTTCTATTGATTTAATAATGAATCTGTGTCGAAAATAGACATTTTTCTTTCATAAACGTATTTTCACCAGACAAAAGTTTGCCGGATTCATTTAAATTAGTACATTGTGCCGCCATAATACAAAATGTACAAATACAACCTAATAATCATGAAACGCACCGACCTCTACTTCATCGTGATTGTCGCGGCTCTGTTCGCGCCGTTCTTCGTATCCGACAGCCTGTATGCAGGCTATCAGTCGTTCAATGCCGCACACGGCATGGTGATGAGCTTCCTGAAATTTGCTATTCTTTCTACGCTGGGCGAACTGCTGGGCCTGCGCATCAGTACAGGAAAATACCTGCGCAAAGGCTTCGGCGTATGCCCCCGTGCCGTAGTATGGGGTGTACTGGGTATGGGCATCAACCTGGCTTTTATCGTGTTCTCGACAGGTGTGCCTGCCGCAGCCGCTTATCTGGGAGTGGACAATCCGGCGGGCATCATGGCGGGGCCTCTCTGTATGGAAAAGATATTGTTGGCCTTTGCCATCTCCGTCTGCCTGAACAGCATCTTTGCCCCTGTATTCATGACCTTCCACAAGATAACGGACACACACATCCTGGCTACAGGCGGAACGCTGCGCGGTCTGTTCACCCCCATTCCGATGGGTGAGATCATGCAAAACCTGAACTGGCGGGTACAGTGGGGATTCGTGTTCAAGAAGACCATTCCCCTGTTCTGGTTTCCCGCGCATACCATCACCTTCCTGCTGCCGGGCGAAATGCGGGTGCTGTTCGCTGCGTTGCTGGGAGTAGCGCTGGGAGTGATACTGGCCATCGCTGCACGTAAAAAGTAAAAGCGTCTTTTGGGAAGGTACGGATGGCACGGAAATGCAGGGATAGCCGATACGCTTTCCCCGTATTGTTCCGTGCCATCCGTGTCTGAAAAGGAACAGCCCCTAAGCTGGCACAGTTTCTTCGAATTATTGCGGTTGCTGCTGTAGCGTATAGTTCAGTTCTGAATCGATAGGCTTCAGTTCGCGATCGAGCATCGTCAGTTTGTCGCCAAGGAAAAGGAAGTTCATCGTCTCTTCCTCCTTGTCGAAAGGAACGAACTGGAAGACGGTGGCATCCTTGTCTACCGCATTGCCGCGCAAGGTATACTGACGTCCGCAATACTCGAAGGTGCGGTCCTGTCCGTTCTCGGCTTCCAGATAGGTGAGCCGTGCCCTGAACACGCCATCGCCACTATGCTCGTAGTTGTAAAGGGTTATGTCGTACACAATGCCGGGACAGGAGGCAGCTGGCAGGGTGCCCCGATAAATACGCGTCTGCAATTCTCCGGTACCCTCGGCTTTCTTCAGGGAATCTAGCAAAGCCTTATCCTGAGGAGCGACAATGACTTCGGCTGTACGGTAGTAGTCGATGCGATACGATCCGGAGCGTCCCAGCGTCATGGAGTCGGGAGTCAGCTTCACGACGTCCAGCGTGTCCGAGAAGTCAATGGTTTGTCCGTTTCCGATGCTCTTTCCGTTGAGTATCAGGCGGTCGCCCGACAGGCTCCACGATTCATACTTCAGCGTAGCCATACCGATGGAAGATGCAGTGCCATCGGCATTCAGGGTCACTCCCTGCACAATCTGAGGATTGGCAGGCATGACTTCAATCCAGTTTCCGGTAAAATCTCTCTCGTTTTTCTGAGTGGCTGTGTGGCACGAAGCCAGTAAGCCGGCAGCCACCACCAGCATCATTGATTTTCTCATGGTTGATTTACGTTTTATAGATAACAGTATGCTTATTTCTTTTCGGTGAAAGCGATGGATTTGCCCTCTGCCGAGAAAGTCAGCATCATATCCTGTCCCTTACCGCGAATGTCGACAAACGGATTTTTGTATCCGTAGCCCGAAGCAGTCACATATTGGCGAAGCAGGTAGTCGACACCGTCGTAACGGATCTGAGCCAGCCCTGCCGTAGTGAAGAAAATGGCAGAAAGAGCTTCACCCTGTTTGCCTGCAAACTCGACCTGACGTTTGTTTTCGCATCCGGTAGTGGCATACAGCACTTTTCCTCTTCGTGACACCAGCCACTCGTTAGCGCACTGTTCGAACATGTATGTATCATCATCTTCTACATTCCACACTGCGGTGCCGTCGGGGCGGACACGTTTTTCCAGTACGACCGTCTCTTCGGGCATGAACAGTTCGACCTTGGATGAGTCGGACGGAAATACCGCGAAGGCAGCCGTCGTAGCCTGCGGATCGACAGCAGACAGCATACGCATCCCGTCTTCGAAAATCCGGATTTTCTTGTTGAGTACCTTGGAGTATGTGTACCCCATGGCCGCATCGCTTCCGCCAATGGGAGCTGTTTCGGTATCAGTGTTTTTCGCCTGTTTGCTGCCACACGAAATCAGCAGGAGTGAAGCAGCCAGAAAGAAATAGTGTCTTTTCATAAAATAATGGTTGTTTGTTAGTTTATAAAATAATTGCATAACACAAGTATCAGCCAAAAGCAGACTTCCACTTGTCCGGTCCACACAAATGTAAGCAAAAACCGGCAGGGCGGAAAGCCATCAAGCAACGTCTGTTACGAAGTATAACAAATAATGTATGAAATGGTGCGCTGCGCATACGAAATATCATTTATGGAAGACCAGATAACTGGTATTCGGATAGACATGCTCCTGCGAAGTGCCCAGCCATAAGATTTCTTGAGGTGTACGGCAAAATGCATAGGCATCGCCACCGGGCAGGTAAAGGGCGTCGAGCATACCATAATCGGCCAGGGCTTCCGAGAAATCGTAGAGCGACTCACGCTGACGGCTCAAGACGACGTAGACACGAGGATCGTCCTTCTTGCGGGCCACTGCTCTGCGCAGGGATTTTCCTTTCAGGCGGTTCGGCCAGATCTTTCCACCGATGACCAGCGGATATTGCCTGAAAAACGAACCCTGACGCTCGGCACAGTAGTTCATCACCGTGTCCGAGGCCGAAACACCCAGAAACAACTGCCCTTGCAGCAAGGCACCATAGCCTTCCTTCCGCTTGCCATTGCCGTAACGGCGACCGTCCAATACAAAATCGCCCACAATGCCCAGATTGTCCTTGCGTACATCAGCAGCAGGCAGAGCCATCAGCAACGTTGTGTCCTGCACAGAGGGCAAACCGATACGCAGCCGGACATCGGTTCCTTCCAGTACAAACAGTTGCATCGGGACATCGTTCACCGTATCGGCCAGCAGGCTGACCCGGGCAAGTGTCGCACTGTCCGTCAAAGGCTGCTGTTTTTTGTCTAACTGGAGAATATTTTTTTCCCAGTTAGGAAAAACTTTTTCCCCAACTGGGCGATTATTTCTGTCGGGTAAACACCACCAGTATACGATACAGGCAACGGCTACCAACAACAGTACGACGATTCCCCAAAGCCACCTGTTCCGCACGGATCTTTTACCACCGGCCGGCGAGCCCAATACCTGTATTTCGTCTTCTTCATGTTTCGTCATAATCCTGCCTCCTTTTCCAACAGTTCCTTCAGCTGCCGCAACGCCTCCCGCGAAGCCGACAGTCTGAAAGTACCGTCCAGATCCATATCTGCCAGGACAAGCTCCTGTCTGGTCAGATTGATTTTATAAATGTAATTGCGATTGATGATCAGACTCTTTCCGATGCGGATGAAACAGGCCGCCGCTTCACCCAGCTGCGTCTCTACCAGCTTCTGCATACGCAGCAGGTTGAAGGCAAAGACGTGCTCCGTGCGATTGTGGAGTACAACCGTCACATAATTACCGTCCGAGGAGATGTAAGCTATCCGCTCCGGCTTCATTCTGACCAGTTCGTTCGAGTTTGATACGACTAAGACCCTTTCCATGCGGCCTGCAATAAAAAATAATTGTGGGCAAAATTATGCCTTTTCCTCAGATCAGCATTCATTCTGCCCACAAAAGTTTTTAAATAAACCCGATATTTGCTAATTGCCCTACATCGAACTTTCAGTCAGTATCACCCCGTCCATCATACGGATGATGCGGCGGGCCTCGCGGGCATTCTCTTCGGAGTGCGTCACCATGACTACCGTGGCACCGTCGGCATTGAGTTCCTTCAACAGGGACATCACTTCGTTGCCGTTGGCGGAGTCGAGGTTACCGGTAGGCTCGTCGGCCAGGATGATTTTGGGGTTGGTAACGATGGCGCGGGCAATGGCGACACGCTGCTGCTGACCGCCGCTGAGC
>NZ_FR883112.1:9857-14794 GCF_000435115.1 Bacteroides sp. CAG:633
GCTGACCGCCGCTGAGCTGCTGCGGATAGTGCTCCGAACGATGGGCTATCTGCATGCGGTCGAGGGCACAGTTCACACGCTCCACCCGTTCGCGGACGGGCACACCAGCATAGAGCAGCGGCAGTTCGACGTTTTCAAATACCGTCAGCTCGTCTATCAGGTTGAAGCTCTGGAAAACGAAACCTAAGTTGCCATTGCGCAGATCGGTACGGTCGTTCTCCTTCCATTGGGACACTTCCTGTCCCATGAACCACAGTTCGCCCGAGGTGGGATTATCCAGCAGGCCTATGATGTTGAGCAACGTGGACTTGCCACAGCCCGACGGGCCCATGATGGCTACAAACTCGCCCGGATGTATCTCCAGGTTCACTTCGTTCAATGCGGTTGTCTGCACACTTTCGGTGCGGAATATTTTGGTAAGATTAATGGCTTTGATCATATTAGACATTCTAAGCCTCACCCCCGACCCCTCTCCCAAGGAGAGGGGAAAGTGGAAGGTACAAGGAGAGGGGGGAGTAGAAGCGTTGTTTTTAAGGGTTAGACATTGTTTTAATGGTTAGACATTTTATCCAATATATTATATATGTGTACATCCACCCTCCTCCCCCTCTCTTTTGGAGAGGGGGTCGGGGGTCGGGGGGTGAGGCCCTTTACTCGTATCTCAACGACTCCACCGGATTCTGCGAAGCTTTGCGCCACGTCTGTCCTACGACCGTCAGCAGGGTGATGAGCACCGTCAGCAGGCCGGCCAGCAGGAAGAGCCACCAGCTGATGGGCGTCTGATAAGCAAACTCGCTGAGCCAGCTGCGCATCAGCCAGTAGCCTATAGGGCAGGCCACGACGAAGGCGATGCCGACCCACACTAAATACTCGCGGCAGAACATGCGCACGATGCGGTCGGAGTGTGCACCGTTCACCTTGCGGATGCCAATCTCCTTGGTGCGCTGCTCGGTGGAGAGTGCCACCAGACCGAACACACCCATCATGGCAATAAGGATGGCCAGCACGGTGAAGAACAGCAACATACGGCTCTGCTGATGCTCGCGGGCGTAGTTCTGGTTCAGCTTGTCGGAGAAGAACTGGTAACTGAAATCCTTGATAAAGGCATCGTCGCGCTTGGCAAACTCCTCGAACTTCTCCTTGATGAAGGCCAAGGTCTGCTGCCGCCGTTCGGGAGCTATCTTGATGTACAGATAGCTCAGAGCCTCGGGGTTGTACCAGATGTAGGCAGGCTTGATCTGCTCGCGCATGGACTGGAAGTTGAAGTCCTTCACCACACCCACAATGCGCAGCGGCATTCCCCACTCCGAACGGATTTCCATCCCGATGGGGTCGGCCACCTTCATGGCGCGCCAGGCCGTTTCGTTGATGACGGCGGTCTTGGTCTCACCCTGATCCCAGTAGTTGTTGAAGTCGTCATCCATCAGCTTGCCCTTCACCAACTGCATGCCGAAGGTCTTCACGAAGTCGCCGTCGGCCCACAGCTGCACCATGCGCACAGAGTCGGTGCGTCCGTCCACATCGGTCCACTCCACCTTGCTGCCGTCCTTGTAATTAGTGCCTTCGCCAAAGTTCTCGATGGGCGACGACATGGAGACGCCTTTGATATCGGGATTGCGCAGGAGTTCTTGCTTGAAGTCGGCTACGTTGTACCACAGGCTGGTATAAATGCAAACAATGTTTTCCTTGTCCAGCCCCATGTCCTTGTTCTGCATGTAGTGCAGCTGCTTGAAGACGATGCCCGTCAACAGCATCAGCACCAAGGCGATAACAAACTGCACGCACACTAATCCGCGTATCAGTCCGCCCTTGCGCCCCGTCTTGCGCCCGCCCTTGAAGGCCAGCAACGGATTGACGGACGAGAGATAGAAAGCCGGATAGCTGCCAGCCAGGCAACCTACACCTACGATACCAAAGAGCATGTAGAGCACCACGCTCCAACTCGCCTCCAATCGCAGGTCGGTCTCCATCACCCGGTTGAACAAGGGTAGTGTCAGCTCGGTCAATGCCATGGCCAACACCAAGGCGATGCATGCCTGCACCATTCCTTCGGACAGGAACTGCCCGATGAGCACACGGCGTTTGGCTCCCGTCACCTTGCGCACGCCCACCTCCTTGTAGCGCAGCGAGGCGCGGGCGGTGGACAGGGTAGTGAAGTTGAACGCCCCCATGAAGATGACAAGCACCGCTAAGGCGATGAACAGATAGACGGTGGAGAGGTTGCCGTGCTTCTCCACGTCGGGGTCGGCAAAACGGGTATGCAGGTAGATATCGTGCAAGGGCTGGAAGCCGAGACGTACGTTCTTCTCGCCACGGTCGGCCAGCAGGCGGCTCATGGCCTGCGCCTCGCTGCGGAGCATGGTCGATCCTTGCTTCATCTTGACATAGACGTGCATGCTTTCCGTGAAGGTATCCCAATCGATGCTTACGCCTCCCCTGCCATATGCATCCATCGACATGGCCATTTCAAAGCGGATGTGACTTTTGCGGGGAATGTCCACCACGGCCACCACCGTATAGACGTCGTTGGTGGAGTTGCCGAACGAAAAGGTCAGCTTCTGCCCGACGGCAGGGCCCGAACCGAAGAACTTGCGGGCCAGTTCGGAGGAGATAACCACGTTGTTCGGGTTGTCGTTGATGCGTTGGAGGGTACCTTCCACCACGGGGAAGGTGAAGAAACGGAAGAAGGTGCTGTCCACGTAAACTTCGGTCACCGTCATCTTCTTTCCGTCCTCTGCCTCGTAAGAGTGCTTGTCGCCGTACTTGATGGCCGTCGCGTCCTCCACCTGCGGGAACTTCTGCCGGAAGTCCATGGCCAAAGTGCGTGGCAGGCGGGGTGACTCCTTAATCTCCCCGCCCGCTTCGCGGCGAAGCTCCGTCACACGATAGATGCGGTTGCCGTCGCGAAAGCAGTCGTCGTGCGTCAGCTCGTCCACCACCCACAGGTAAATGAGGAAGGCAGCCGTCAGACCCAGCACAAACCCCATCAGGTTGATGGAGGAGAACAGCAGGCTCCGGCGGATGAGCCGAAGCGCTACTTTGATGTAATGTCTTAGCATAATTCTGTTGTTATTCGGGTTTTACAAATATAGTAATTCTCTCGCACCTGTCTGTCAGTAGCCCTGCAAGGTTACTGCATCGGCCGGCCTATTCCGCAGACGTTCCCCTACTACCCTACGGACTGAGGGTACAATCATCCGGGATGATTCCTACAATCAATACGGATGATTCCTACCATCATCCCGGATGATTGTACACTCTCTCCATACCCCGACCATGCAAAGCCGTAGGGAAAGCATGCCGGAAGCCTGCCCCATGGCAGCCATCGGAACGAACAAAAACAAATACATAAAAAAGAGAAGAATATGAAAAAGAACCACTTACTTGCAGGCCTCTTTGCCGCCTCGCTGGCAGGCATGGCCCTTACCTCCTGCTCGGAAGACGACCAAAGCGGAAGCAACAACAACTCCAACACCTCGACAGGCAACTACGTGATAGCTGCCACCGTGACCAGCAGCAGCACCGATACCTACGTACTGCTGACAGCCCCCTCGCTCGACGAAGGCGAAGTGACCACTCAAGGCAACGGCCTGGTGAACGAAGGAGCCACCTACTGGGTGTTCTACACCAACCGCTACCTGTACGCACTCAATTACAATCAGGGCGAAGCAGGCACTACGCAATCGTTCATCCTGAACAACACCGGTGCACTGGAGAAGCGTTCGCAGGAATACTACGTCAACCGCTTCACCACCTACGGCTACTACGACCGCTACATCATGACCACCTCGACAGGCGACGGCCCCACGGAACTGAAGGACGAGAACGGCTACGTGCCCCAGTCATTCCTGGCTTCGTATCTGGACGTGGAGAACCAGACCTACACCAGCAACACGGTCAATGCATCGACGCCCTTCCTTTCCGAAAACTTCCTGGGCAACGGTGAATACGTCACCCTGGCCGGACTGGCACAGGTAGGCACCCGACTCTATGCCGCCGCCGTGCCCATGGGCCTCAGCCAATACGGCTGCATGCAGAAGAACGACGACGGCAGCTACAAGTGGGTGCTGCCCGGCAACGAGGACCTCATCAAGACCGAATCGGGCGGTAGTGGCAGCGGTGCCTACGACAAGGACGAACTGCAATGGACCCAATACCCCAACGAATGCTGGATGGCCATCTTCACCGACCAGACCCTGACCGACTGGAAACTCATCAAGACTGACAAGATAAGCTACGCCTGCGGACGTAACCGCTCACAATACTATCAGATGAACTGGCTGGCCGACGACGGCTACATGTACGTCTTCTCGCCCTCGTATGCCAAGACGATGAAGGACGTCCGTCAGCAAACCACCCTGCCCGCCGGCGTGGTGCGCATCGACACCAAGGCCGAAGACTTCGACCCCGACTACTATTATAACCTCGAAGCGAAAGCCGACGGCGCATCCTTCCTGCGCAGCTGGTACATCGGCGGCGACTACTTCCTGCTGCTGATGTACGACAAAGCCATTACCGCCTCGGACAAGGTGGCCAACCGCCTGGCCATATTCAACGTCAGCAACGGCGACCTGTCCTATGTCAGCGGACTGCCGACCGACGTCAGCGGCTTCGGTAACACACCCTACATGGAGAACGGCTCGGCTTACATCGCTGTGACTACCACTTCGGGCTATCCCGCCATCTATCGCATCGAGCCTTCGACAGCTACTGCCAGCAAGGGACTGGTCGTAAAAGCCACCTCGTTGAACGGTGTAGGACGACTGGAGGCCCAATAAATCCCACACATCATCCCAACCCAACGAATAAACAATGAAAAAAGCATTCCGACACATACACCTGTGGCTGTCCGTCCCCTTCGGACTGATTATCACGCTTGTCTGCTTCTCCGGCGCCATGCTGGTGTTCGAGAAGGAAGTGACGCAATGGCTGCGTCC
>NZ_FR883113.1:0-4952 GCF_000435115.1 Bacteroides sp. CAG:633
AGCGGCAGCAATGCCGCCGACCTACATACCCGTAAACAAACATAAAGATATGCTGATACAATATTGTAAAAAAGGTGTTTTGTCGGTGCTTCTCGTTTGTGGAGCATGGGCAGGAGGATTTGCACAGGAGTGGAATCTGGTATGGAGTGAAGAGTTTGACCGTGACGGAAAACTGGACGAAGCGGTGTGGAATTACGAGAACGGTTTTGCACGCAACGAGGAAGCGCAGTGGTACCAGCCTGATAATGCATATTGCAAGGATGGAAAACTGGTGATCGAAGCCCGCAAAGTGGAAGGACGGAAGAACCCTTTGTACGAGGCGGGCAGTAAGGACTGGCGCAAGAAACGTGAGTTCATCGAATATACGTCCTCATCGGTTACGACTGCCGGGAAGAAGGAATTCCTTTACGGACGCTTCGAAGTGTATGCCAAGATTCCTACAGCCGGAGGGGCATGGCCGGCTATCTGGTTGCTGGGAAAAGGGGTACAGTGGCCTTCGTGCGGTGAGATTGATGTGATGGAGTATTACCGCATCAAGGGTGTGCCACATATTCTGGCCAATGCCTGCTGGGGTACCGACCGTCCATATCATGCCAAATGGAACAGTGCCAAGATTCCTTTTACTCATTTTACTGACCGTGATGCCAACTGGGCAGACAAGTTTCACCTGTGGCGTATGGATTGGGACGAAACAAGCATCAAGCTTTATTTGGACGATGAACTGCTGAACGAGATTCCTTTGAGCGAGACAATAAACGGTAAGATAGGCCAGGGAAGCAATCCATTCCGCAAGCCGATGTATCTGTTGCTGAATCTTGCCATCGGAGGCATCAACGGCGGACCGATAGACGATGCTGCTCTGCCTATGAAATACGAGATAGACTACGTGCGTGTCTATCAGAAGAAATAACTTATTATAATATGTAATCAATAAACCATTATACAAAATATCATGAAGACAAGAAAAAGCTTATGGCTACTCCTGGTAGTAGCTTTGTTGTTGCCGGCTCAGCTTGTTTCGGCAAAGAATAAGAAAGAAAAAGAAATGACCGACCGCGAACTGTGGTGCGACGTGATGTACCGTATGGCGGCTCCTGTACTGAGCAACATGAGTGAAGGCCGCCTGCAGGAAAATATGCTGGTAGAGCTCAGTCCTACATGGGACGGACGCAATAAGAAGGTAACTTACATGGAATGCTTCGGCCGTCTGATGGCCGGTCTGGCACCGTGGCTTTCGTTGCCCGATGATGATACGGCTGAAGGTAAGCAGCGCAAGCAGTTGCGCGAATGGGCACTGAAGAGCTATGCTCAGGCTGTTGATCCACAGGGTAAGGATTACCTGTTGTGGCGCAAGGAAGGACAGACACTGGTCGATGCCGCTTACGTGGCCGAAAGTTTCTTGCGTGGATACGATGCTTTGTGGATGCCGCTCGACAGCCTGACGAAGCAACGCTACATCGAAGAGTTCAGCCAATTACGCCGTGTCGATCCGCCTTATACCAACTGGTTACTGTTTTCATCGACGGTAGAGTGCTTCTTGCGTAAGGCAGGAGCCAAGAGCGATACGTACCGCATTGTCTCTTCACTTCGCAAGGTCGAAGAGTGGTATGTCGGCGATGGTTTCTACAGCGACGGACCGGGCTTTGCCTTCGACTATTACAACAGCTTCGTGCTGCATCCCATGTACGTTGAGTGTCTTGAAGTATTCACCAACAGTGGCAAAAACAAGGTTTGGAATGCGCCCGATTGCAACTTCCTGCGTGCCCAGAAGCGTATGCAGCGCTATGGCTCTATTCTGGAACGTCTGATTTCGCCCGAAGGTACTTTCCCCGTATACGGCCGTTCCATTACTTACCGCACCGGTACGCTTCAGCCTCTGGCCTTGCTGGCATGGCGCGGATGGTTGCCGAAGGAACTGTCGAACGGACAGGTGCGTGCTGCCATGACGGCTGTCATCAAGCGCATGTTCGGTGACAACCGCAACTTCAACGAAAAGGGATTCCTCACACTCGGCTTCAACGGTTCGCAACCCAATATCTCCGACTGGTATACCAATAATGGTAGCCTTTACATGGCTTCATTGGCTTTCTTGCCGCTGGGATTGCCGGCCGATCATCCTTTCTGGACCGACGCTCCGCAAAGCTGGACCAGCAAGAAGGCTTGGGAGGGCGAAGATTTCCCGAAGGATCATGCTTATTATGAGTAATTTTTCCGGTTTCTCTGTTTACAACCTTTATTCCTGATATGAGAAACTTTCGAAATACATGTCTGCTGCTGGCATTGGCTTGCCTGCCCCTTGGAACAATGGCGCAGGAGGCTGTGCCTGCCGCGAGGCTCGTGGAAGTAGGCGAGGGATACAGTCAGACGTCGGTCAATACGACGGTTTTCCGTAACAACTCGCTGGTGACCAGTGGCGACGAGCAGTACATAGCCTATTACGATGCTGACGGCTATCTGATGTTGGGCAAACGCAAGCTCGGTTCCGACCGTTGGACACTGCACCGCACACAGTACAAGGGAAATGTAAAGGATGCCCACAACGTCATCAGCATGATGATCGACGGCAAGGGCTATCTGCACGTGGCTTTCGACCATCACGGCCATCCGCTGAACTATTGTCGCAGCCTGAAACCTTATTCGCTCGAACTGGGCGAGAAGGAACCGATGACCGGTGTCGACGAAGGTAACGTGACTTATCCGGAGTTTTATCTCTTGTCGGGTGGCGATTTGCTGTTTGCCTACCGTTCCGGTTCATCGGGGCGGGGTAACCTGGTGCTGAACCGTTACGACGTGAAGACCGGGCGATGGCATCGGGTGCAGGACGTGCTGATTGATGGCGAGGACAAGCGTAATGCTTACTGGCAACTCTACGTGGACGAGCAGGGTACCATCCACTTGTCGTGGGTGTGGCGCGAAACGTGGCATGTGGAGACTAATCACGACCTCTGTTACGCCCGTTCCTACGACAATGGCGTCACCTGGTACAAGGCCAATGGACGAAAGTACGACTTGCCCATCCGTCTGGGCAACGCCGAGTATGCCTGTCGCATTCCGCAGAATTCGGAACTGATCAACCAGACCAGCATGAGTGCCGATGCCGGAGGCAATCCGTACATCGCTACCTATTGGCGTGACCCTGACAGCGACGTGCCCCAGTATCGCATTGTGTGGCACGACGGGCTGGAGTGGCATAGCCGTCAGGTAGGCGAACGTACTGTTCCGTTCTCGCTCAAGGGCGGAGGTACGAAGATGATTCCCATTGCGCGTCCGCATATCGTGGTGGATGACGGCGAGATATATTACGTCTTTCGCGACGAAGAACGGGGCAGCAAGGTGTCTGTGGCCCATACTGCCGATGTGGCCAACGGCAAGTGGCAGTTTGCCGACCTGACCGACTTTGCCGTAGATGCCTGGGAACCCTCGCACGACACTGAATTGTGGAAGAAACAGCGCCGGCTGCACCTCTTCGTACAGCACACCCGTCAGGGCGACGGCGAACGTACCGTCGAATTTGCTCCGCAACCGGTCTACGTGCTGGAAGTCGGTCGCTGACCTGTTGCATATTACATGAAATCATAAAACAACTCAAAGAAATACAGACATTATGAAGAAAATTATTTTTGCATTGCTGGCCCTGACTTTCTGCCTGGGAGGAACACCGTGCTTGGCACAGCGCCCGAAAGCGAAGAACGTGGTCAAGATAATCGACAAAGTGAACCGTCACTGGCAGGAGACGCATCCGAAGCACGGACGTGCTTTCTGGGACAACGCAGCCTATCACACCGGCAACATAGAAGCCTTTTTTCTGACCGGTAACCGTGATTACTACAACTATTCCGAAGCTTGGGCCAAACACAACGAGTGGAAGGGAGCCAAGAGCGACGACAAATCGAAGTGGAAATACAGCTACGGCGAGAGCGACGAGTATGTCCTCTTCGGCGACTATCAGATCTGTTTCCAGACTTACGTCGACCTATACAACGTGGAACCGGCCGACTACAAAGTAGCCCGTGCCCGCGAGGTGATGGAGTATCAGATGAGTACCGATAAGAACGACTACTGGTGGTGGGCCGACGGTTTGTACATGGTGATGCCCGTGATGACCAAAATGTATAAGCTGACCAACAATCCGCTTTATCTGGAAAAACTGCACGAATACTGGGAATACGCCAACAGCATCATGTACGATGCCGAAGAAGGCCTGTACTATCGCGACGGTAAGTACGTCTATCCCAAACACAAGAGTCTGAACGGAAAGAAAGACTTTTGGGCACGTGGCGACGGCTGGGTGCTTGCCGCACTGGCCAAGGTGCTGAAGGACCTGCCCGAAACCGACCGCTACCGTCAGGAGTATATCGACCGTTTCCAGACCATGGCCAAGGCCGTGGCTGCCTGCCAGCAACCCAAGGGCTACTGGACGCGCAGTATGCTCGACCCTGAACATGCACCGGGCCCCGAAACCAGCGGAACGGCATTCTTCACTTACGGCTTGCTGTGGGGTATGAACAACGGCTTGCTGGACAAGGCTACCTACGAACCCGTAGTGATGAAAGCCTGGAAATACTTGTCTACCGTGGCTTTGCAGCCCGATGGCAGTGTGGGTTATGTGCAGCCCATTGGCGAAAAGGCCATACCAGGCCAGGTAGTCGATGCCAAGTCTACCTCCAACTTCGGAGTCGGAGCATTCCTGCTGGCCGCTTGCGAGATGGTGCGCTATCTGATGTAAATATTGTTTGTAGCCGTGAGGCTATATCAACAACAATTTCTCAAATTTTTCTTTATTCTTGGGTGTCCGCAGCCGCTTTTTTCGAAGGTGGTCTGCGGACTCATTTTTATTCGGAAAACAGTTCTTTTATGGATTTACTATTCTTTTGGTAATCAGTGTTTTGTGAATATGTGGATTACCCGCTTGTTCTACACTTGTGTTGCTCGTGAGCCGTGCAAGTGTGGCT
>NZ_FR883113.1:4988-12016 GCF_000435115.1 Bacteroides sp. CAG:633
CGTACAAGTGTTGCTCACGAGCCACACAAGTGTTGTTCGCGAACCACGCAAGTGTCTGTCTCGGGCATTGCATTCGTGTGTTTCGAAATGGGCTTTTGCGCGGTGGACAAAGAGCTTTTCCTCTTTTTGATGGTGTCAAAATAAAGTGATTCGTCGTGGATTGTGTGTCAGGATGAAATGCTGTGGCGGAAGGGTGACGTCTCTTGTCGATTTTGGTAGAAAGTCAGGGCGAGGACAATGGACATGCCAGAAGAAAAAAAAACTGCTATTTGACTCGTCTGACAGGTTTGTGCATGGGTTGCGACAGAATTTTATGCCAAATGAACCATTTCTGCCCCCATTTTGATTGATTTGTAGTTGCATATGTCTGTCTGATTGTGTATTTTTGACACCAAATAAAAATGTAAAAAATCCACTTAACAAAAGCGTCGTAACCATGAGAAGCACTTTTAAATCCATTGCAGTAGCAATCAGCCTGATTTTCTCAGTAGTTTTGTCTGCTTTTTCCCAGCAGAAAGAAGTTCAGGAAAAAGATTATGTAGCTTATTTATTCACTTATTTCACCGGCAATCACATCAGTGAAGAGGCCGTATGCTATGCCGTCAGCATGGACGGATATTCTTACTGGGCACTCAACGGTGGCAAGCCTGTGCTCGATTCCAAAGTTATCAGTTCGACGGGCGGCGTGCGCGATCCCCACATCCTTCGCGGCGAGGACGGCAAAACGTTCTATATGGTACTGACCGATATGGTATCGGCCAACGGCTGGGACTCCAACCGCGCTATGGTGCTGCTTAAGTCCAACGATTTGGTCAACTGGACTCATACCGTCATCAACATGCAGAAGAAATACGAAGGTCAGGAGTCGCTGAAGCGCGTATGGGCGCCGCAGACCATCTTCGATCCGGAAGCCGGAAAATACATGGTCTACTGGTCCATGCAGTATGCAGGCGGTCCGGACATCATCTATTATGCCTATGCCAACGACGATTTCACCGACTTGGAAGGCGAACCCAAAGTCCTCTTCTTGCCCGAGAACCGCAAGTCGTGCATCGATGGCGACATTGTGTATAAGGATGGCGTGTTCCACCTGTTCTACAAGACCGAGGGACACGGCAACGGTATTAAAGTGGCTACTACCCGTTCGCTGACTTCCGGACAGTGGACCGAAGAGCCCGACTACAAGCAGCAGACCACCGATGCCGTCGAAGGCGCAGGAACCTTCAAACTGATAGGGCAGGACAAGTACATCCTGATGTACGACGTCTATATGAAAGGCCGTTACCAGTTCACCGAAACTACCGACCTGAAAAACTTCAAGGTGATAGATAACGACGTGAAGATGAACTTCCATCCGCGTCATGGTACCATCATCCCCATCACTCGCGACGAACTGTTGCGCATCACCGAAAAGTGGGGCAAACCTGCCGAGTTGGGACAGCTTCCTAACAACCCCGTGTTGCCAGGCTTCCATGCCGATCCCGAAATCGTTTACTCGCATCAGACGAAGAAATACTACATCTACTCCACCACCGACGGACAGCCGGGTTGGGGAGGCTGGTACTTCACAGCCTATTCGTCGGACGACCTCAAGCACTGGACGTACGAGGGCGTCATTCTCGATTTGAAGTCTGAACAGGTTCTTTGGGCCAACGGTAACGCTTGGGCACCCTGCATCGAAGAAAAATTGGTGAAGGGCAAGTACAAATACTACTTCTACTACAGCGGTAATCCCAAGAACGGTCAGGGCAAGCAGATTGGTGTAGCTGTGGCCGATTCGCCTACAGGTCCGTTTGTCGATCTGGGTCATCCCATCATCACCGAATCGCCTGTGGGTGGTGGCCAGCAGATTGATGTGGACGTGTTTACCGACCCCGTTTCGGGTAAGACCTATCTGTATTGGGGTAACGGCTACATGGCCGGAGCCGAACTGAACAAAGACATGGTATCCATCAAGAAGAAAACCCTTACCGTAATGACCCCCGAAGGTGGTACGTTGCAGGACTATGCCTATCGCGAAGCTCCTTACGTGTTCTATCGCAACGGACTGTATTATTTCATGTGGTCGGTTGACGATACGGGTTCGCCCAACTATCATGTGGCTTACGGCACATCCAAGTCGCCCTTGGGTCCCATCGAAGTCGCAGCGCAGCCCGTTGTGCTGAAGCAGAATCCCGAACAGCAGATTTACGGTACCGCCCATAATTCCGTACTGCAAATTCCCGGTACTGATGAGTGGATGATCGTTTATCATCGTATTAATAAATGGTATCTCAAAGATGCCCCGGGCGTACACCGCGAAGTGTGCATCGATCGTCTGCAGTTCAACGACGACGGTACCATTCAACCGGTAGTGCCCACTTTTTAAACATTATCCAAATCACAAACAAACATAATATTTTATACCATGAAACTAAAACTGATACCGGCTCTTTTCCTGTGTATGGCAACTTTGCCGGTAGTTGCACAAGATGCGACGGTAGCCGGCCCCGACGGTAAGTTGCAGCTTGCTGTCAATTGTTCGGGAGACAAAGGTGCTTCGTATTCCGTAACCTACAACGGTAAAGCGATGCTGCTCGACTCTCCTTTGGGGCTGAAAACCAATATGGGCGACTTTGCCGGACAACTGAAACTGACCGGACATTCAACAACGGCCATCGACACCGTTTATCAGCAGTCGCGCATCAAGGCTTCAAACATTCATTATCAGGCCAATCAGTTGGTCTGCTCATTCGAGACAGCTGAAGGAAAAAAGATGTCGGTCACTTTCCGCGTCAGCAACAACGATGTCGCCTTCCGCTATACACTGCCCCGACAGAACGGTACGGGCAGTGTGCGCGTCATGTCCGAAGCCACCGGATTCCGCTTCCCCGAACAGACCACAACATTCCTCTGTCCGCAGAGCGATGCCATGATTGGCTGGAAACGTACCAAGCCCAGTTACGAAGAAGAGTATAAAGCCGATGCGCCGATGGATGTACGTTCGCAGTATGGTCACGGTTATACATTTCCCTGTCTGTTCCGTGTGGGCGAAGATGGTTGGGTATTGCTCAGCGAGACGGGTGTGGACAGCCGTTATTGCGGTTCCCGTCTGGGCGACTTCAAGGATGGCATGTATCAGATTGCTTTCCCCATGCCCGAGGAGAACAATGGCAACGGCACTGTCGAACCAGCTTTTTCCCTGCCCGGCAGCACTCCCTGGCGCACGATTACTGTGGGCGAAAGCCTGAAACCGATTGTCGAGACTACCGTTCCTTGGGATGTGGTGGAGCCGCGCTACGCCACGCAGCACGACTATCGCATGGGCCGTGGCACCTGGAGCTGGATTCTGTGGCAGGATGGCAGCATCAATTACGACGATCAGGTCCGCTACATCGACCTGGCCGCAGCAATGGGCTACGAATACGTGCTGATAGATAACTGGTGGGATACCTATATCGGTCGCGAACGGATGGAAGACCTGATCAAATATGCTCATAGCAAGAAGGTTGATGTATTCCTGTGGTACAGCTCCAGTGGTTACTGGAACGACATCGAACAAGGACCTATCAATCGAATGGACAACGCCATCCTTCGTAAACAGGAGATGCGCTGGATGCAGAGCCAGGGAGTGAAAGGTATCAAGGTAGACTTCTGGGGCGGTGACAAACAGGAAACGATGCGCCTGTACGAAGACTTGCTGAGCGATGCCGACGACCACGGACTGATGGTTATCTTCCACGGCTGCACCTTGCCCCGCGGATGGGAGCGTATGTATCCCAACTATGTGGGTAGCGAAGCGGTACTGGCTTCTGAGAATCTGATATTCAACCAACATTTCTGCGATAACGAGGCATTTAATGCCTGTTTGCATCCGTTTATCCGCAACACGGTAGGCTGCATGGAGTTTGGCGGTACGTTCCTCAACAAACGTCTGAATCGTGGTAACGACGGTGGTACTACCCGTCGCACGACCGATGTCTTCCAGCTGGCTACTGCCGTGCTGTTCCAGAATCCTATCCAGAACTTTGCATTGGCTCCCAACAATCTGACAGATGCTCCGCAGCTGTGCATCGACTTCATGAAGCAGGTGCCTACTACGTGGGATGAAGTCCGCTTCATCGATGGTTATCCGGGCAAGTACGTTGTGTTGGCACGCCGTCATGGTGATACGTGGTACGTGGCCGGCATCAATGCCACACAAGAACCGCTGAAGCTGAAGTTATCGTTGCCGATGTTCGAAGGCCGCAAAACAGTTTCTTTCTACACGGACGACAAACAGCTGGCGCCGGTACAGAAAGAACTGAAGCTGAAGAAAGGTTCCGTGGCCGAAGTAACCATCGCGCCGCAAGGAGGAATCATTTGCATGTAATAATCTGATAAACTGATACCATTTGAAAAATGAAGAAGATTTTATTTTCATGTCTTCTGGCTATGGGAAGCGTTTCCCTGCATGCCGGAATCACAGGAGTAGCCAATGTGCCCGACTCGGTATACCTCTTTTCGTATGCTGATGCCAACGGTCAAAGTGGCTTAAAATTTGCCTGGAGTGGCGACCGTCAGTACTGGACACCGGTGGCTGGAGGTTATAATTATGTAAGGTCGGACTTCGGCCCGTGGGGTAGTGGAAAGAAGATGTTCCGTCCCCGTCTGGTGCAGGGTAAAGCCGATGGAAAATGGCACTGCACGTGGGAGGCCACCCAAAGCGGTCAGGTAGTGGCACATGCCGCTTCGTCCGACTTGCTGAAGTGGAAGCGTCAGAGCTATTTTGTGCCTGCTGAACGCGCCCAGCATGTTCCGGCCGAGACATTCCCCGTTGCCGAGGCAAAGGCTACAGTCGACGGACGGGAAGAAAGCGGCTACGTGCAACGCGTGCCCTATGCCTTGATCGAAGAAATGCAACGCTATGCCGATCACAAGAACTTCCGTGGCATGCTCTACGACGAACGCACCGAACAGGATGCTGTCCGTTTTGCCGGACTGAAGCCCGTAGAGGCCACCATTACCGTACAGACCGATCAGAAGAAAGCCATCAGCGAGCATCTCATCGGTATCTTCTTTGAAGACATCAACTACGGAGCCGACGGCGGACTGTATGCCGAATTGGTACAGAACCGCGACTTTGAATACTCGGAGAAAGATAAAGCCCATCAGCGCTGGGATCACAGCTATGCCTGGACAGTGCAGGGAGGCGATGCGGCTGCCAGCCTGACCATTGCTACCGATGATCCCATCCATGCGAATAATGCCCACTATGCCGTGCTCGATGTGAAGCAGGCGGGTGCCTCTTTGCAGAACAGCGGTTACGACGGTATTGCCCTGAAACAGGGCGAGAAGTACGACCTCTCTCTCTTTGCCCGTGTGGCACAGGGCAGTAAAGGCGGCAAGTTTGTGGTGCGCCTGCTCGACGAGAAGGGCAATGAAGCGGCACGGACAACCGTAAACGTTTCGTCGAAAGACTGGAAACAGCTGAAAGCCGTACTGAAAGTAACGGCCGACGTGCGTGCCGGTGTGCTGTCGCTCGAACCTCAATCGGCAGGTACTTACCA
The DNA here is from genome assembly GCF_000435115.1 of Bacteroides sp. CAG:633. Classification (NCBI taxonomy): domain Bacteria; kingdom Pseudomonadati; phylum Bacteroidota; class Bacteroidia; order Bacteroidales; family Bacteroidaceae; genus Bacteroides; species Bacteroides sp. CAG:633. The sequence goes on from NZ_FR883113.1 coordinate 10,517, forward strand.
TCTGGACATGATTTCCCTGTTCCCGCAAAATACATTCAAAGGCCGGAAGAACGGTCTGCGTGCCGACCTGGCGCAAACATTGGCCGACCTGAAGCCCCGTTTTGTCCGCTTCCCCGGCGGATGTGTGGCGCACGGCGACGGCGTGGACAACATTTACGACTGGAAAGGCTCCATCGGTCCGCTGGAAGCCCGCAAGCCTTTGCGCAATCTGTGGGGTTATCATCAGACACGCGGACTGGGCTACTTCGAATACTTCCAGTTCTGCGAAGACATTGGCGCTGAGCCGGTACCGGTATTGGCCGCAGGCGTTCCTTGCCAGAATTCGAGTACATGCAGTCATCATGCCGAAGGCGAACTGGGATGCAACGGACAGCAGGGCGGCATTCCGATGGAGGAAATGGATGCCTACGTGCAGGACGTGCTCGACCTGATAGAATATGCCAACGGCGATGCCAAGAAGACGGAGTGGGGACGGAAGCGTGCCGAAGCCGGACATCCGAAACCCTTCGGACTGAAATACATCGGGATTGGAAACGAAGACTTGATTACCGACGTGTTCGAGGAACGCTTCACCATGATATACAATGCCGTGCGTGCCAAGTACCCCGACATTACCGTCATTGGTACGGTAGGCCCCTTCTACGAAGGTACCGACTATGACGAAGGCTGGAAGCTGGCTTCCAAACTGGATATTCCGATGGTGGACGAACACTATTACGTGGCTCCGGGCTGGCTGATCCACAATCAGGACTATTACGACCGTTACGACCGCAGTAAGTCGAAAGTATATCTGGGCGAGTATGCAGCCCATTTACCGGGACGTCCCAACAACATCGAGACTGCCCTGGCCGAAGCCCTCTACCTGACGGGCGTGGAACGCAACGCCGACGTGGTGACCATGACTTCGTATGCGCCCCTGTTGGCCAAGGAGGGACATACGCAATGGAACCCCGACCTGATCTACTTCAACAATACGGAAGTGAAACCTACCGTGGACTACTACACCCAACAAATGTACGGACAGAATGCCGGGGACGAATACATCGCCTCGACCGTGCAGCTGAACAACTGGCAGGACGGTGTGAAGAAGCGTGTCGGCGTATCGGTGGTGAAGGACAACGCAACGGGCGACTACATCGTGAAGTTAGTCAACATGCTTCCCGTCGAAGTAAACTCGAAAGTGAAGCTGGATGGCGTGACGCTGACAGCGCCTACTGCCGTGAAGACCGTCCTGACGGGCGATCCGAAGGATAAGACGGCGCGTCCCGTGACTTCCGACTTCGAACTGACGGGCAGCGATTTTGCTTACGGCATGCCTGCCTATTCGTTCACGGTCATCAGAATCCACCAGAATCTGGAAAAGAAATAAAAAAGATGTGTCCGCAACAGGCAAAAAGGGGACATTTGTCCCCCTTTTGCAGGACACTTGTACGGCTCCCGAGCGACACTTGTGTGGCTCCCGAGAGACACTTGCACGGCTCACGAGCGACATTTGCACGG
>NZ_FR883114.1:0-1115 GCF_000435115.1 Bacteroides sp. CAG:633
TCTTCATTCTTCATTCATCATTCTTCATTTTCTCACATCAACTGTATCTTGAAGCACATCCCTCCCGAGAAATATTTCCCATTCAGCAGCGATGCCTGCAGGAACAGATACTTCCACAGCTTGCAGTCCACCGCCGCATTCACCTCGTTACCCGTATATTCAGCTATGGCACGCCAATTCCTGGCAAATGCTGGCCGGTACGTGATGCCTCCCGCCACTCCTTTCCATTTCCGGTTGGGAGTCGTGTCGCGGAAGTAGCGGTAAGCCAGGTGCACCCCCAGCTCATGCCCGTGCTTCACGAAGTGCTTGCTGGCCGTCACGTAGTAGTTCTGGAAGTACGTCAGGTTCCCTTCATACGATTCGATGGTTCTTCCCGGGTCCTGCGTACCAATGGCTACTGCCGGCCACCATTTTCCCTCCTTCAGCGGTCGCACCTTTACCGAGAAGTAGCGGTCCTTCATGTTATAGCCCACTTCCCCCGCATTGCTGATACCTTTCATCAGCGTACAGGTGTACGACAGCTCAATCCACGGAAACGGCGTGATGGCCAGAAAATAATCAGCCGTATGATACTTCGCTCCCTCGCATTTCAGGTTGTCCGGCGTAAACTCCCTGTTCAGGAAGAACACGCCTATCCGCGCTTCTCCCTCCGGAGCCATTTCCGCCGTCGGCACATGCACCATGCCCGTAATGCCGCTATATTCCTGTGCCCCCGCCGTCTTTCCCAGCATCAGCAGACACAGCCCTATCACTATTCTATAAATATCTATTTTTTTCACAATCGTTATTTTAAGGAGTTAAGGAGTTAAGAAGTTAAAGAAGTTAGAACCAATACATTGACTACTCTAAACCCTAAACGCTAAACTCTCAACTCTAAACCCTCAACTCTCAACCCTCAACCCTCGACTCTCAACGCTAAACTCCAAACTTTTAATTTTTCACTTTTAATTTTTAATTTAAGCCTCCCTCAACCTTAATTCACCACAGAGGACACAGAGTTTCACAGATTAAAAAATAACTTGTATGTAACCCTCAACCTTAAACCCTCAACCCTCAACCTTATTCACCACAGATTACGCAGATTATCACCGATTCAATCCTCAATCCGCTCCTCC
>NZ_FR883115.1:0-1309 GCF_000435115.1 Bacteroides sp. CAG:633
TTGCCGTACGCAGGATGCGGAAAACGACTGTCAGTGCCGTGACGACGGCTACCAAGACGAAAATGCTTGTCCAGAAGAGGAAACCGTGGTCGAAGAAGACAATGTACATGCGCTTCCATTGCTGCAGCAGGAACCAGACCAGCGGGAAGGACAGCAAGGCACTAACTGCCAACAGTACGATATACAGGCGGGCAAAGAGCAGCATGATCTGCGGCACGCCCGCACCGTTCACCTTGCGGATGGCTACCTCCTTCTGACGACGCTCGGTGTCGAGCGTAATGCTGGAGTATACACCCAGCAGGGTGATGAGAATGCTGACGATGGCAAAGAACAGCACGATGTTCTTCAGCGTGTATTCCAGCGGTTGGCGGTCGTGGATGTCGTCGAGCAGTGTGCCGACCCGTACAGGTACGCTTTCGGGCAAAGCCTCACGGAGCAGTTGCTCTACCCGGGCCTTGACTTCCTGTACCCGGCCACTGTGGCACTTCAGATAGCAGTGCCCGATGTAGTCGGATACATCATAGGGAAGGAAAACGTAACCGATGCTTTTCCGATAGGTGTCGGTCTGGAAAGGCGCACAGATGCCGCATACGCTATAGTCGTGTTGCGAGTCGTAAAGAGGCATCCCCAGTATGTCTTTCTCCATCCGTTGCTGCCAGGTACGGTCGGCCACGATGTCGGCTTCCGTCTTCGGAGCGCGTCCCTGCTCCAGCAGGATATTCATGAAGGAGAAGAAATTGGCGGGGACACGCATCACTTCAACTTCTATCCATGAGTTGTCGTTGCCTTTCTCGGTCATCATCAGGTTGCCCGACGAACCTCCCAGATAACTGACGTCTGCCAGCAGGGCATCTTCTACAGCAGCCAGACTCTTGAAGCGGCCGACCAGGCTCTGCTTTTCCGCATTGTTCAGAAACGAATAGTCCAGCGGAATGCTGAGGATGGAAGCTTTCTCCTGCATGGAGAGGGTATGCAGCAGGGTACCGCTTGTCTTCTCGGACTGCAGGTAGAGAGCCGCTGACAGGGCAACAAACAGCCAGCAGAGAAAGAACTGAACGCCCAACATAAAATTACGCCCCCGATGGCTCTGACACCTGCGCAGGCCTCCGTTGAGTCCGTCCTGTACCGATATGCGGCGGATGCGTAGCGTGGTCACCAGACAAATGCCTGCGCAAAGCAGTACTAGCAGTCCGATGTACTGGGCAGCATGGCACATGAGCAGCGACTTGCTGAATGTCATTGACATGAATTCGATGGAATAGTCCATCCGTCCGTCGGTCACCTCGATGCCCCAAAGCACCAGCAGCGA
>NZ_FR883116.1:0-2905 GCF_000435115.1 Bacteroides sp. CAG:633
TCACGAGCCACACTTGCACGGCTCGCGAGAGACACTTGTGTGGCTTGCGAACCACACTTGCGTGGCTCACGAACCATACGTGCATAGTTCGTCCTGTCCCTTCCGGCTGCAAATATAGAATGGCTTCGGGAAATATAAAAACGAAACGGAGAGTTGCGTTCAACAAATCGTCGTGTTGAACGCCACTCTCCGTCTTTTCTATCTCAGAATCAGAATGATCCCTTACTCTTCACCGTAGATGTACTCCACGGGCGACTTCTTGAAGCGCAGGGTACGGGTATCGTGCACTCCGGCACCGTTTTGCGTCAGGGACAGGCCACCGTTTTGCGTCAGGTACAGGCCGGCCATGCTGCCGTTGAAATACCATCCGCTGCCTGTGGGCGAATATACGGTAAACAGTATGTTGTTGTAGTGGCCGTGGTAGATGCCCGATGTATTCCATTGGGCAGACGGGCCATACCACACAACAGGCTCGTATTGCGTGAAGTCGGGACTCTTCATGGCGATGTAGATGAGGTCGTTCAGAGCCAGTTCGTCGATGACGAGATCGTTCCGCCGGCGCTGTTCGCGCTGTATCTTGCTGTGCCCTTCCCAGGGATTCTTCAGGATATGGGTTCCGTTCCACATCACCCATACGTGGTCGGTGGCATCGAATACACGGTTGAATTCTTCCATGCTGGGCACCTCGTAGCCGTCGGGGGCAAGGGTGGTGGGCTCCAGCTTGTTCATGTGTGTGTTGCCCGATGTGGTGAATCCGTCAAGCACGGCGACACCATCTTGTACTATTACTTGCATGCCCTGTGTGCGTCCTCCCTGATAAGCCCAGCCCCAAAGGTCGTAGAACTCGTCGATGGTGCAGTCGCGCAGGTAGTTGAATACCGTGGTTCCGGCTTTTACGGCAGGGTCGTTGGACGAAAGAATCTGGTCGTCGAACGATTTTGAGTTGCCGCGGGCATTGTACTTGCACCACCATACGCCGTGCAGCCAGGTGACAGGTAGTCCGTAATTGCGGCGCGACACGGTATATGCCTCGCGTGCCGAACCATCGGCTTTGTTGCGGATGACGATTCGTGCTTCCTGCACCCGTCCGTTGGCAGTAGGATCGTTGGGCTTCCAGCCGGCCAGTACACGATAGACGTTGCTGCCTTCCTCTTGTGGAGCGATTTTCATCCACGGATCTTCACCTTCGTTGAACTCGGCAAAGATTTCTTTTTCTTCGGGCAGGGTGATTGTTGCCAGTTCGTTGTCGATGTAATGGTCGAAACGGTGGGCATAATTTTGCAAATCAAAATCCAGCAATCCTTCCATTTGCGTCGGGTTGGCTTGCAACACCAAGCGAATGTGGTCTTCGGGATAGGAGTTGTCCAGTCCTTTGCGGTGGAACTGCAGGCTGGCTTCATCGCTGGCATAGCCCGGCGGATAGAGCAATTTGCGTATCCGAAACAGGTTCTTACCTTCGATTCCGCGTGTCTGTGTCACGGGCTCTACGGTCAGCGGATAGCCTTCGAGGGGGAGCATCTCCAGTTCGTCATCACAGTCTACTGCCAGCAGCACTTCGGTGGCGTTGTGCGGGAAAATGAGTGTACTTCCTCCGTCGGCCACCTGTACGTCGTCGGGCAGTTGCGAGGCAGACCAGTCCACAGTGAGACGGCTGTCCAGACTGGGGATGAGCTCGGTATCTTCGCCTTTGGCCCATTCCTCAACCACGAGGTGTGCCCCACTCAGGTCCTTGCGTAAGGTTATGGTGTAGATTGTGTTGCGTTTCAGTACTTCGGGTAAAGGCTGTTCCATTTCGTAGGTAGTTCCGTCCATCTCGGCTTTTACGTAAACTTTCAGGTCGGGATTGGCCTGCTCGTACAGATACATGATGGCTGCCGAGTCCTGTTTCAGTCCTTGGTCGAAGGTCAGCAGGATGTCTTCTTTTTCGGCTCCCTGCGGTGTCTGTACGTCGGTTTGCGGAAGGACAAATGTCTGTTTCGCCGCACTCCTTAGTCCGAACTGGTGTACGCTGAAACTGCCTGCTACGCGGGCGCGGAAGTCGAGTCGAGCCGTTCCGTGCTTCAGTGTCAGAGGAATGGTACTGACGGCCTGTCCGTTCAGTCCGATCTGTCCGGTCAGAAATGGCTGTACGTGTCCGTTCGCGACCGTAAGGGTTTGTTGGCAGAAGTCCGCTTCGGTCAGTACACCGGTTTCGGGCATCAGACCGGTTTCGGCATTGGCCAGCACGTACAGCGTACCAGCTCGACGTTGCAGGTCGAGGTTGTAACTGTTCTCGCTTTCGGCTGTCAGTTGGGGATGGTATTCGGTCAACACCCCATCTTCGAAGAGATAGGCATCCATGCGTTCGATGCGGTTCTCGCCGGATACGGGTTGTGCCTGTCCTTCGGCGTTGAAATGGCTGAGGCTAACCCGAAGCAAGGTATGGCTGTTGTCGGCGAAGTATTCGTTGGTATGCTCGTCCGAACAGGCATTCAGCATCAGCAGGGTTGCCAGCAGGGCAGTTGTCCGTGTAATGTATCTTTGGATGTTCATAAGTTTTAAGCTTTTAAGTTCCCGAGTTTTTAAGTTTCTAAGTTTCTGCTTTCTTAAGTTTTAAGGTTCCTGACTCTTTTGAATTTTTGGGTTCCTTCAGTTTTGAGTTTGTAGAGTTCCCTCTCTGTAGAAAAGTAGGAACCCCGCAAACTCAAAAACTCAGGAACTTAAAAACTCAAAAACTTACAACTGGCATTTAGCGTCGCCGTCTGTAAGGAGTCAGGTCGGTGTTGGTACCTTCTTCCCATTCGTCGTACGATACGTTCAGCTTGATATCGAGGCGATCCTGACGTACGGTAATGGTGTAGACGGTATTTCTCTTTAGCGGACCGTCGAAGGCTTTGGTCAACGTCTTCTCTTCACCGCCGATAAC
>NZ_FR883116.1:2932-18288 GCF_000435115.1 Bacteroides sp. CAG:633
GGCTGTCGCGCTGATTTCTATGCTCTGGTTCTCCTGTTCGTATACATAGAGCATCCCCGATTTGCCGTCGGTGATAGGTTGCTGGAATACCACGGTTGTATCCTTGCGGTTGGCGTTGGACGGCGACTGGATACCTTCTTGCGGGAACAGGTAAGCCGAATTGGCCAGATTGCGTACAGTGACGTTCTTTACCGATACTTCCTCGATCGATTCTACGGCCAGGTCGAAACGTGCCATTCCGCGCTTCAGCGATACAGAAGCAGTGCTTGTCTGGCTTCCGGTGCTTTCCAAAGCCAGCATTCCGGTGAAGAAGTGTTCTGTTTTAGCAGGCATGTTGATGATACTTTGTTTCCAGTTCGTTTCATCCAGTTCTGTCCCTTCCAGACCTTCGGTGGGGATGGTTCCGCCCGTATAAGCCAACAGGTAAAGATTACCCGAACGGCTGTCTATTTGCAGGTTATAGTTCTCGGATTCAGGAGCTCCCAGTTCGTAGATCTTTGTCATTTTCCCATCTCTGAACAGGAAAGCTTTAACGTCGGTTATGTCATTTTCGCCATCAGCAGCCTGAATCAGACTTTCGTAGGCGGCCAGTCGGGCATTGATGATTGTAGTACCCGGGTTGCCGGACGGCAGATTTTCTTCTGCATCGTTCGTACAAGACGTCATCACAAATGTGGTGCATACTGCAAAGGTCATAGCCTTCATAAACTTCAATTCCATAATCGTTTGTTTAGTTTTGGTTAATAATAAAAAATGTAAACTACATGTTGTCAGCTATCGGCTGAAACAGTGATTGTATTAGTTGTATATGTATTCTACCGGACTTTTGATACAGCGTACTGCACGGGTCTTGGTAGAGTTTTGTGCTGTAAATTTGAACCAGTTCTGCCCCGGACGGCTGGCTTGTGCATAGCCTTCCATGTACCAGCTGCTCGATGTGTTTCCGGTAATGGCCATTATGATGGACATTTGTGCGATGTTTCCGGCAGTGGTGTTCCATTGATGTCCCAGTCCGTACAGTGTCCAGTGATTGCCTTCGTACTCGAAGTCGTAAAAGGCTATCGTACCGTAGGATTGGTCCAGAAATCGGGCTTCACGTTCTACAATGTTCACGGTAATGGTTTGTCCCTGGCTGTTCTGGTGGGTCCGTGTACCTACACCTCCGATATTGCAGTTGGTGCCCCACACGAAGAAAGCATAATCGTCGTATGTTGGCAACTGATAGCCATCGGGTGCCATTTGCGTGGCAGGTATTTGCCCCCAGTTTTGTGCGGATCCTTTCATCCCTTCGTGGTAGAATGCAGTTCCGTTGTGGCTCAGTGGCAGTTCATCAGGATTGCCACCCTGATACTGTCCGCCCATTAGAACCAACAGCTCGTCGTCGCTGCAGGTGGTCAGGCGTTCCAGTACGCCGGTTCCTGCTGCCAGGTCATCGGCTATGCTGATCTGGTCGCTGAAACTCTTGACGTTACCCCGCAGATTGTATTTACACCACCAGGTTCCGTCGATGTTGACAACGGGGAGTCCCCAGTTTCTGCGCCGTATGGGATAAGCTTCGCGGTTGCTTCCGTCGCTGTCGGTGATGACCAGGCGGGCTTCCTGCATGCGTCCGTCGGCTTCGGGATCGTTGGGTTTCCATCCGCCCAGTATGCGATAACTGCCGGCATCCTCGGCCAGTTTTATCCACGGTGTCTGTCCGTTGTTCGTTTCTACTGTAGCTATTTTACCAGCGGGCAGAGTGAGACGTCCCAGTTCTCCTTCTATGTATCGGCCGAAGTCGCATATACCGTCTTCATCGAGGATAATGCTGCCTTCGAGCTGGATAGGACTGGGCAAGAAAGCAAGCACGATGCGCCCTTTGTGGATCTGCTCTTGGTATACATCGGCATAGATGTATTCGCGTATGGTACCGGGCAGACGGTGAACATTGCTCACTGCAAGGCGTGCTACCGGTTCAAGGCTACGGCTAGCTGTAGCCTGTACGCTGACTCCGGTGATGCGTCCGTCGACTGTGACTGTTGCTCCCGGTTCGGCATCGAGAACGAGGTTAAAATTGTTCTCGGTATAGGGGATGAAGACACTGTCGCAGGTGCTGTTTACCTTGACGTCGGCCGGTAAGGCAGAGGCTTCGACATTAACCCTTGCTTTGATTTGGGTTTCAGAACCGGAAGTATCGCCTTGTTCCCAGTCGCCGTTGCTGATGTTCATCATTACGTCACCTCCGCGTCCGTACACATGGATGGTGTAGACCGTGTTGCGTCGGATGGTGGTGGGTAGAGTAGCCTTCAGCTTGTGCAGCGCATTTCGGAAACGCACCAGTACTTCGGCCTGTATGTCTGTGCCCTGTTGCTCGCAGATGTAAAAGACTGTTTCGCGGGCATTGGACAGGGGAGTGTTATACTGCTTGTCGAAGCGGGTGGTTGCTGCATCCTGAGGATGGGTGGCGGTTGCCTGCTGGTTAAGGTAACCTTCGTCGGCCAGGCCGTCGATACTGACTTGCAGCACTTCTACACCCTGGTCGGTCGATTCGAGGTCGATGCGGGCAACGCTGCGTGTCATGGCAACGGTCAGTTCCGACGCTGACTGACTGCCCAGTTCCTCCCGACCGCTCATCAACAGTCCGTGTTCCGTCATATCGCTGGTCGAAGCCGAGAGGGCCAGAAAGTCGTCGAGGGTAGTAGCGCCGGGCACCAGTGTTTCCAAGGCTGTTACTTGCGAGGCATTGGCCAGGAAGTAGAGGGTTCCGCGGTTGTCGGCCAGATTCAGATAGCAGCGGCCGTCATCGCCGGGCACCAGCGGACCGTAAGTTTCCTGCAACTGTCCATCGTCGAAACGGAAAGCTTTTACGTCGTTCATCCGTTTGTCGTCGGTGGTAGCGGCAGTGCCTTGCAGCCCGGCAGGTTGCAGAATCACAGATAACTGTCCTGCGGCGGGTGTATCGGAAAATTCGGTTTCGGCAGTGCATCCGGCTCCCAGTAGGGACGCAAAGAGGCAGCAAGCAATAAAATTGTATTTCATTGTTCGTTGTTTTAAGTTTTAATAAGTACGTGTGCACGGTTATGGTGCGGTGTAGGCTTTTGCCATCAGGGATACAGGGTCGGGTTGTTCCGGCTGTTGAGGTACGACGGTGAGTCGATGGGGAACTGATGCAGATTGTTGACGTAGAAGTTGTTCATCAGCTTCTGTGCCCAAGGACCGTAGGTGAAAGCACTGCTGTGGTTGTATCCCATCACGTGGCCCAACTCGTGGAACATGATTTCGCAGGCGTAGGTGTTATTGTAATGTGTAAGCCAGGCGTTTTGATAGGCTCCGAATATAATACCTCCACCCAGTCCGATAACACCGTTACCCGAGTATACCAGTCCTACTTGCAGGGTACGTTCTCTACGCATCTGCGAGAGTACTTGATCGGCTGTCACCTTGTCGTCTACACCACCGTTGCCATATAGAATGTCTTCGTTGGCTCTGAGGATTTCTTCGTGTTCGTCCATGTCGATCATGTAAGTGAAGTTGATAAACATGGCCACTACCTCGCGGCAATGTACGGGACGTATACCCATCCAGTTGCCTACCGGGCCTCCGTTTGGCAGGTCGGGGTCGCCTCCGTAAAGGCTGAAGTAGATGTCCCAACCGTGTACGATGGATTTTATCTTGGCCCAGTACGGGTCGTCGGACTCTATCTTGTATTGGGCTCCGGCGAGCTGTGCAGGTGTCAGATTGCCGATTTCGATCAGTTTGCCCGACTCGGTGCGGTACATGCCGTTACGGCTGCTGAAGGCGACTTCGTGAAAGAAGTCGGCAAAAGCCGGTATGGAGTCGAAGTAGGCCAAATCGAAATACTCGTTGCTGACGGACGGAATTTGTGCCTTGATGAGCACCCGTTTCAGGTCGCGAGGCGAATAGAAGCGGGCATGAAGCTGACCGGCATCGTTCACCTTGATTTGCAGCGGGTGTGCCGTGTTGAACCTCCGTTGTGACGGGTCGGCATAGATGGTTTTGGACTCTCCGTCTTGCAGTATCTTGGCATGATTGCCTTCGTTGTAGGCCTGTCGGGTGACATACATGGTGCCCTGATAGTCGTCGGGATGCTCCATCCGTGCGTGTACCTGTTCGATACGGTTAGGGCTTATGGCATCTACTCCGAACAGGTAGCTGCATTGGCGCTCACCGCCCCGATAGTGGGTGGTAGTGAGGCTGATTTCGGCATTAATCTGCGCACCTGCGGTGGTAGGCATAAACCAGTAGGTGTTCTGGTCGTTCAGCTCGATGGGATCGGTCTGCCCGTTGCTTTGTCCGGCATATCCTCCGTCGCCGGTGAAGGCTGTGTAGAAGGTACCGGTGTGAAACGACAGTGTCTTCTGCGTTGCGGCAGTACGCACGTCGTCGTTGTTGTAGAGCAGGCCGAGGTCGAGGCGCCCCATGATGCGCTTCTGCACGATTTCGGCGGGCAGATGCACGATGTATTCGTGACCTCCGGCAACGGCTTCGCGGCTGACGCTGAAAGGTGTCTTCGAATAGAAATATTCGGCTTCGAGAGGTTTCTGCAGGTCGGACGGGAAGCTGATCCATTGGTCGGTTTTCTGCTTCAAGGGGTGAATGGTGGCCCCGTCGTCGAGCAGATTGCCTTTGATGGCAAGAATCAGCAGTTCGTATTCGCCTTCCTTCAGGCCTTCGATTTTGATTTCCTGGTTTTGGTGGTTGTAGATGCCCTTCAGGCCGCTGGCTATGGCGCCGTCTTCATCGACTACGTAGAATTCTACCCGGTCGTAAGGGGCATCGGTTTCGGTAGTTTGGCGGGTGTGGGCACCGTCGTTCTCGTAGCGGTCGCTCCGTAGTCTGACGGTAGGTGTGCCCGCCGCCGTCTGTAAGGAGTCTGCCCATTCATCCTGTTGGCAGGAGATAAAGGCCAGACTGCATAAAAATGTTATCCAAACAATCTTTTTCATCCTGTCTCTGTAAGTTGTGGTTCTCTCTAATACCTGTTATACGTTTGTTATCCTGAATCTCTTTTACCTGTTGTTCTTTTTTCGGCTTCGGCCATGAAAAAAGCGCGATGTGTCTCGCCGGTTGGGGTGAAGGCATATTGCGCTTTTGTATACTATAAACGTCGTTTGAGTCGAATTGTTCATTGCACATTTGCGGCTTCGGCGTTTTCTATGTGTCCGACCGGAGCTTTCCGGCGGGTTTTCATTGTCATTAAACGGAAATGGTAGAGAATTGTTTTGGAAAACTGTGGTATTTAACTTTTCTAAACAAATTCATCGTTTTCGTCTTTCTTGGGTTTAGGCCTTTCTGCCGGGGCGTTTGAGCGACGCAAGTGTGGCTCGTGAGCCGTGCAAGTGTCTCTCGCGAGCCGTACAAGTGTTTCTCACGAGCCATGCAAGTGTTGCTCGCGGGCGGGTTGGGAAATATTTCGTCCGGCGTGCCTGTCCTTCCAAACTTTATTTGTACTTTTGCCGCTTCGAAGTAAAACGAAAAGAACATGTTGACGAAAGTTATTGAACAAGCCAATATCGACCATTTTGCCAAATGGCTGGACCGTGCGGACAAGATGGTGATTGTGTCGCACGTGGGTCCCGACGGCGATGCCATCGGCTCTTCGCTGGGATTGTGGCACTTCCTGAACTCGCAGGATAAGACTGCTAACGTGATTGTACCGAACGCTTTCCCCGACTTCCTGAAGTGGATGCCGGGCAGTAAGGACATTCTGTTGTACGACCGCTATAAGGAGTTTGCCGACAAGCTGATAGCCGAAGCCGACGTTATTTGTTGCCTCGACTTCAATGCCACCAGTCGTATCGACGCCATGAAGGAAGCTGTGTTGGCCTCGCCGGCACGCAAAATCTTGATTGACCACCACCTGCATCCCGAGGATTTCTGTAAGATTACCATTTCGCATCCGCAGATTTCGTCGACGTCGGAGCTGGTGTTCCGTCTGATTTGCCGCATGGGCTACTTCAGCGATATCACGCGCGAGTGTGCCGAATGCATCTACACCGGTATGATGACCGATACGGGCGGGTTCACGTATAACTCGAACAACCGCGAAATCTATTTCATCATCAGCGAACTCCTCACCAAAGGTATCGACAAAGACGAGATCTACCGCAAGGTGTTCAATACTTATTCCGAAAGCCGTTTGCGTCTGATGGGGCACGTCCTGACGCAGATGAAAGTCTATCACGAGCACCGTGCTGCCCTCATCACGCTGACCAAGAAAGAACAGAGCCAGTTCAGCTACATCCGTGGCGACAGCGAAGGATTTGTCAACATTCCGCTCAGCATCAAGAACGTTGTCTTCTCCTGTTTCCTGCGCGAGGACACCGAACGGCCTATGATTAAGGTATCGCTGCGCTCGGTCGGCACCTTCCCCTGCAACCAGCTGGCAGCCGAATTTTTCGGAGGTGGCGGACATCTGAACGCTTCGGGAGGCGAATTCTACGGAACGATGGAAGAAGCGAAAAAAGTGTTCGAACAGGCGTTGGAAAAATACAAGCCCCTGTTGCTGAAGTAGACCGTTACGGCGCCGTATGCAGCCGTGCACAACGCCTTGCATACGTGACGAAAGGTTAAAAGATACGAACTTTCTGTCCGTAGCTTTCAATATTCGGGGAAATCAGATACTTTTGTACAGAATTACTAATTGACAGAAATGAAGAAACTTACCTTATTTTTATTTACCCTGTTCGCACTGAGCCTGGCTTTTCAGGCTTGCGACAATACAAAGACTTACGCCGAGATGCGCGAAGAAGAAGATGCCGCCATTGCCGACTTCATCAACGAACACGGCATCAAAGTCATCTCGCAAAGCGAATTCTATGCACAAGATTCGATGACGGCCGAGAACGAATACGTACAGCTGGCCAGCGGCGTCTACATGAACATCGTAGACAAAGGCTCCGAAAATCCTGCCGATACGGTGAAGCCGAACGACATTGTTCTGGTACGCTTCATGGAGTACAGCCTGCTCGACAAGGACACAACTTTGTCCAACATCAATGCAGTCGATGTAGACGAGTTCCTCTATCAGGTAACCTCTTCTTCCATCACCGGCATCTTTACGAACCGCAATGGTTACATGTGGTCGTATTACGGTACTTCAGCAGTGCCGGCCGGCTGGCTTGTTCCCCTGTCTTATGTACGCGACCGTGCTCACGTGCGTTTGATTGTACCTTCGAAGATGGGACATCAGACAGCCATGCAGTACGTCTACCCTTACTATTATGACATACGTAAATATCAGATATATTGATACTTCATTTCTAACCAAATAATTTAAATTATTATCTATGACACTGATTAAATCTATTTCCGGCATCCGCGGAACCATCGGCGGCAGTGCAGGCGAGGGACTCAATCCACTCGACATTGTGAAATTCACTTCAGCGTACGCCACTCTTATCCGTAAGACGTGTACCGTTAAAAGCAACAAAATTGTAGTAGGCCGCGACGCCCGCCTTTCCGGCGAGATGGTAAAGAACGTTGTGGTAGGTACCCTGATGGGTATGGGATGGGACGTGGTCGATATCGACCTGGCTTCTACACCGACTACCGAACTGGCAGTTACGATGGAAGGTGCCAGCGGTGGTATCATTCTTACCGCTTCACACAATCCCCGTCAGTGGAATGCCCTGAAACTGTTGAACGAAAAGGGTGAATTCCTGAACAAGGAAGAAGGCAACGAGGTGCTCCGCATAGCCGAGGCCGAGGCTTTCGAATACGCCGAAGTGGACAAACTTGGAACTTACCGCAAAGACCTGACTTATAACCAGAAGCATATTGATAGCGTGCTGGCTCTCGACCTGGTGGATGTAGAGGCTATCCGCAAGGCTGACTTCCACGTAGCCATCGACTGTGTGAACTCCGTGGGCGGTATCATCCTGCCCCAGTTGTTCGAAGCACTGGGCGTGAAGCACGTTGAAAAACTCTATTGCGAGCCTACAGGCGACTTCCAGCACAACCCCGAGCCGTTGGAGAAGAACTTGGGCGACATCATGAACCTGATGAAAGCCGGCAAGAACGATGTAGCTTTCGTAGTAGACCCCGACGTAGACCGTCTGGCCATCATCTGCGAAGACGGACGCATGTACGGCGAAGAATATACACTGGTCAGCGTAGCCGACTACATCCTGAAGCATACACCGGGTAGCACCGTGTCGAACCTCAGCTCGACTCGTGCCCTGCGCGATGTGACTCGTAGCTACGGACAGGAATATTACGCATCGGCCGTAGGTGAAGTAAACGTAACCACGAAGATGAAAGAAGTAGGTGCCGTTATTGGCGGCGAAGGCAACGGTGGTGTCATCTATCCGGCCAGCCACTACGGACGCGACGCTTTGGTAGGTATTGCCCTCTTCCTGAGCCATCTGGCACACGAAGGTAAGAAGGTGAGCGAACTGCGTGCTACTTATCCTGCTTACTTCATGGCTAAGAACCGTGTAGACCTGACTCCCGAAACCGATGTGGACGCCATCTTGGCTAAGGTGAAGGAAATCTACAAGAACGAGGAAATCAACGACATCGACGGTGTGAAGATTGACTTCCCCGAGAAGTGGGTACACCTGCGTAAGAGTAATACCGAACCGATTATCCGTGTATACAGCGAGGCTCACACACAGGAGGAAGCTGAAGAAATCGGTCAGCAGATTATGAAGGTAATCGAAGAACTGGCGAAATAAATAGAAAAGACTAATAATGAAGAATGAAGAACTGCCTGCCTTGTGCAGGACGGTTCTTCATTCTTTTTTTATGCTCTGGTATGTCCGGTTAACATGTGGGTGTCAAAAACAAAAGTATCTGAAACTCTCCTCCTTCCAGAAGGAGGGGAGTCAGATACCATAACTAAGTTTTGACACACCTTCACTGTTTTAAATGATTTTCTCTATCTCTCCCTCGAAATTGGGCGTAAAGACTCCTTTTCCCAGATTGGCACGTATTTCTTCGATGGGCCAGAAGCGTCCTCCGTCCAGCTCGTCGCTGGGGGTGACGGGGCCGTCGTAAACTGTTTTATAGGTGAAGACCAGTTCGCGTTCGCGGGCTGATTCGAAGACGTAGTGTGTCACCTGCTGGGGCGTAAACTCGGTGATACCCAGTTCTTCGCGTACTTCACGACGGAGGGCTTGTTCTACACTTTCGCCCAAATCCACATGCCCGCCTACGGCCGTGTCCCACTTGCCCGGCTGAATATCCTTCCACTCAGGACGCTTTTGCAGATAGAGTTCGCCATGCGAGTTGAATACGTGCAAGTGTACGACGGGGTGCAGCAGCTTGCTGCCGTTATGGCACTCGCCGCGTGTGGCGGCACCGATGATATTCCCTTCTTCATCGACGAGGGGAAACATTTCTTGGTTGTTGTCTTGATTCATGACTTATATGTTTTGCCACCACAGAAGATACCGGATCACGAAGTATAGATTGTTTCCTTTGGAAGAACTTTGTGCGATTCTGTGTCCTCTGTGGTGAATATCTTACGGTATCAGCAGCGACGAGTCTCCGTAGCTCAGGAAGCGGAAGTCGTGGGCGAGGGCGTAGTCGTAGATGGTGCGCCAGTCGCCGTGGACAAAGGCCGAGACGAGCAGCAGCAGCGTACTCTGTGGCTGGTGGAAGTTGGTCACCATGGCACGGACGATGCGGTAGTCGTAGCCCGGGGCGATGATGATCTGTGTGCTGGTGTGCAGGGCTTCTATGCCGTGACGGTCCAGATAGTCGCGGACGGCCGTCAGGGCTTCGACCGCTGTGGGGGCTTCGCCTTCCATTTCGTAGGGCTGCCACTGGCGGACGTGCAACTGTTCTTCCGTAGCGTCAGGGTTCTGCAACAGGGTGACGCCGATGTGATAGAGGCTTTCGAGCGTGCGCACCGATGTGGTGCCTACGGCTATGGCCTGCCCGTCGTGGGCTATCAGCTTTTCTATCGTGCCGCGCGATACGGAGATGTACTCTGTGTGCATCTCGTGCCCTTCGATTTCTTCGCTCTTCACGGGGCGGAAGGTGCCGGCACCTACGTGCAGCGTCAGTTCTTCCAAGTCAACGCCTTTTGTGCGGAGTGCGTCGAGCACGCGGGGCGTGAAGTGCAATCCGGCTGTAGGGGCAGCTACGGAGCCTTTTATCTTGGAGTAAACCGTCTGATAGGTCTCCTTGTCGCTTTCCTGTGTCTCGCGGTTCAGGTAGGGCGGGATGGGCAGCTCGCCGAACACTTCGAGGATGTCGGCAAAGGTCACCTCGGGATTGTCCCAGCGGAAGTCCACCCAGTGACTGGTGCCGCGGCACTCGCCCCGCTCGGCAGTCAGTGTCAATGGGCGTCCTTTTACGGTCATCTCGCGGCGCAGTGGCCCTTCTTTCCACTTCTTCAGGTTGCCTACCATGCAGAGCCAGGCGGCGTGCTCGGTCTGCTGGAAGTTCAGCGCGTAGTCGTTTGGCTCGATGGGTTCCAGACAGAAAACCTCGATCAGTGCGCCCGTCTCCTTGCGGAAGTGCAGGCGGGCCTGAATGACCTTGGTGTTGTTGAACACCATCAGGCTGCCTGCCGGCACGTAGTCGGGCAGGGAGGTGAAGCGGTCTTCGGTCACCTGTCCGTGGCGGTAAACCAATAGTTTGGACTGGTCGCGTACGGGCAGGGGGAACTTGGCGATGCGCTCGTCGGGCAGCGGATAGTTGAACTCGCTGATGCGGATATGTTTAGGGTCTTGTCTCATAATCGTATTTCTCCTTTTTCGGGTGCAAAGGTACGGATAATTAGGGAATGCGCGAATAGCTGCGGGGAAGTTGTTGTGGCATTTTTCAGCAACCGACAAGTCGGTACGCAAAGTCTTACTTCGGCTTTGCAAAGAGGGACTTTACACTGCTAAAGAGGGACTTTGGGGGCTCAACTTGTGCTTTCACCCTGTATGATGTTCGATTTTTCCGAAATAGCCTTCACGCTTTCACCCTGCCGTAACTCTTTCATTACAAACCTTTTCCGGTGAAAGATATGTTTCACGGCTAGTGTCACTGTGTAAGCGTCTCCGCGCTTACGATAAATTCTGGCAGAACGGATTTCCTGGAAGGGGTGACAGCAATGTCAGTCTTGCATTTTTTCCCCAGTTAGGAAAAAATAAATTCCCAGTTAGGAAAAAATTTTTCTCTAACTGAGAAAAAATTAATGTGTAGTACAACCATCCCGATTTATGTTTCACTTACCTTCAGTGTAGCGATGGTGAAACATCATGTTTCACCATATTTCCTTGTATATCAGTATGAAAATACGTGGTGAAACCGTGAAACCAAAATCCCGAATGTTTGTTTTTTAGCCGTGTAACATCAAAAGTCAGTCACCACAACAAGCAATGTCCGGCCAGGACACAAGCAATCCTGCCGCCTATCGCAAGCAATGCCGCCGGGTTTTGTCCACAAAGCCCGCGAGTATGACTCACAACCCCGCCAAGTATTGCCTGCAATTCCCACGAGTATTGTTTGCAATCTCCACGAGTATTGCTTGTATAGCTCGCGAGCCGTACAAGTGTTTCTCGCGAGCCACACCAGTGTGGAACAGGAGCCGTACAAGTGTGGAAGCAGCAGTGTGCAGGAAAAGAAAAAAGGGGCAGAATATTTTGCTTTTTATATTTATTTTAGTAAATTTCGAGCCGAAAACGCTATAGCTCTATTCTTTGTTAACTTTATGCCTGCCACTTGAAGTTGAAAAAATGGAGTCTCTTTACGATAAATTATATCCTTAATCTAATTTTTTTCGTAGGCAACTTTTTCTTTTTCCCGATTCATTTTTATTGTCACATTTAAAGTAGTGTATTTATGAAAACGAAATTCAGATGGAATGCGATGCAAGTCTCTTTGGTGACTATATTCTTTTGGACTTTGATCCTTGGCATGATGTCCCGGTTTAATTGGGTATATTATTCATTGGTAATTATGCTGTTGGTAGGCTGTATCGGGCTTTATTGGAGGTTGTATTTGCAGGACAGAAGTAATTCTGAATGTCGTTCGTGTGAAGCAGATCTGTTGCTTGCTAATGATTCGAATGTCCGGAAATGGCGTTGTTTGCTGTGGATAAGTCTGGGGATTGCATTTGTTTCCTTTGTTTTTACATGGATATGGGTGTCCGATGTGGTTGTCATCTCAATCATTGAATGTCAGTCAACGATTCTGATTCTTATTTGCAGCGTAGTTCTTGATAATCGGATTCGTAAGTTGAAAGATCGGGCTTTGCAGGCGGAGAAATAATCTTGTTTAAATTCAATTTATGGTTATGAGAAAAAGCATTCTTTTTTGTTTCTGTTTGTTTTGTTGCTTGATTTGTGTTGCACAAGAACAAGAGCGTAAGGAAAAAGTCGCGATTTCGGTAGATTTAGGTGGCGGTAAATTGTTCGGGACTACAAATCTTTCTCCTTTTGGAGAAATTTATCGGCAGCAATATGATAAGGGCTTTTCGGGCAGCATTAAAGCCACGTATCGATTTCTGCAAAACTTTCAGGTGGGGCTGAAGTATAATCTTTTTGGAGCTACTGCAGATTTTGCGTTGCATAGCGGTGAATGGGTCAACAGCGATTTGTCGCTGAATTATTTGGCTCCCCAAATCGGTTGCCGGTACGATGTGACGGATCGGTTGATTTTTGATTTTATGTGCGGTGCGGGATATGCTTATTATAAAAACAGCGGTGTTTGCGACGGAGAAAGTTTTAAGGCAAAAAAAGGTTTTTGGGCTTCGAATTTCGATTGCTCTTTTTACTATCGGCTGTATCCTAATCTGTACTCCGGGCTTGGGTGCTCTTTTACCGGCGGCAAGGCTTCTTCCTATGAAATGAATGGCCATAAGGTAGAATTGGAAGGACGGAATGAACTGAAACTGTTCCGGGGTGACATCTATTTTTCTGTACGCTCTTATTTTTAAGAAATAGCTAACTGATTTCAGAACCATGAAGAAGAAATTAATTGCTCCCCTGATTTATTATTTCTTGGCTATTGCATGATTCACAACGTTCCTTTTATGTCAAGAGAACAATAGGTTGTTTTCTTTTTCTATGGCTTTGATGTTTACAATGAGTGGTAGTCTGATTGGGGAATTGGTTTCCAAACGAGTTCAAGTAGCCAAACCGCCATTGCAGAAACTTGGAAAATGGCTTTTGGCAGCCATTCTATGTTCTGTGTTATGCTACGTTTTCATGACTGACATTACAATCAGAAACATTTTCATCGTGGTCATTAACGTTACTTTGGCGTTAAGTACAGTTTTCTATGCTTTTACTCATTGAACGATTAGGAAATATGTCTGTGAAACGTTATTTGTAGAAACTTATAAATGTGTATGTATGAAAACGAAATTCAGATGGAATGCGATGCAAGTCTCTTTGGTGACTATATTCTTTTGGGCTTGGTTTATCGGTATGATGTTCCGGTACAATTGGGTGTATTATTTACTGGTAACTGTGTTGTTGGTGGGGTGTGTCGGGTTTTATGTGCGCCAGTATTTGCGGGATAAAAAACAGTCGGAGCAATTTCTGGAAAATGCCAAATTTGAACATGATTCGAAGGTTCGTATGTGGCGCCGTTTTTTATGGGTTGCTCTTGGTCTTCACTTTCTGACAATTGTTTTTAAATGTATATGGATAATTGATGTCGGAAGTGATATATGGGCTTTTTTAGATTTGCCTTTCTTGTTTGTCATTCTTTCTGATTTCTTCCTACATGTTCGTATTTGGAAACTGAAAGATCGGGTTTTGATGGAAGAGGAATAGACGGTTTTTAGGTAGTTATTCACGTTGTAATATTGTAAGAACATGGGAAAAAAGGTTCTGATTTTCTCTTTGAACAGATTGCTTGCCGTATGGCTGTTTATGATGTTCTCGGGTGTCTTTGCGCTTCGGGCGCAGAAGATATACCTGACCGATGCCGAACCGGCTGCAAGGTCGGTTGTGCTTACATATAGTTGGGGAATTGCGGGTTACGCTTCGTCGCATGGCATTTCGGCTTGGGATGTGGATGGCAAGGGCGGTGGTGTGGCCAATACGCTCCGGCTGATGACTTATTCTTCCTCTAACAGTGTGGGGTATGGGCTTTTGCTGTATGATGATATGCACTCGCAACGTTTCCGCGACGAGGGAGTGAAGGAGAAAGTCAACCTGCTGTATGTGGCTCCTCAGGCGTCTTACTTGAAGCGGACAACGCTGTTTCCCTCCTGCTTTGGCACGATGGGGGGAGGTGCCGGTTATGTGCACTATCAAAGTAAATCGACTTTTTCCGGTAATCCCGATGTCAAGACGTCTGCTTCCAGTGTGGGGCTTAACGCCTTTCTTAATCTGGAATACACCTTTGCTCGCCACTGGGGTGTCTGTCTGGAGGTAAATGCCCTCTATTCGCCGCTCAATCCGTCGGAAGTACAAGCTGATTTCATCCCTTGGAAGCAGCGTGACAAGTTCGGCTTGTTTGTGTTGACTACGCAGCTGGGCATCTCTTGTCATTTTTAGAAGTCACCACCGATATATACTGATATAAAACGAATCGCGCCTTAATGCCGGTTGTACGTATAGCGACTGGCGTCAAGGCGCAATGTGTTTGTATATAGCCTTGTTCATGATAACCGGTTTTCTTTGTCATGAGGTTCTCGAACGCTTTTTTCTGCAAACGAATGGAAACCTTTTTTGAACAATTTTAGCAGTTATGTTATAGAACATATCTGATTATAGCAAAATATATGCAAGGATATATATATTTGTGAAATCCAAATAAATTATTCATAATTTTTGAGAGAGAGTATTATGATAGCAACAGGAGGTCTCCTTGTTCTTCTTAATTCCACCCTATATAAGTAAGGATTGAAAACCTTGCAGATATCTATTTTTTGAAAAACACGCCGGGGAAGCACTCCGGCAATGGAAATATTATACTTATAGGAGGACCAAATTATGACAGGCATGAAAAAACGTTTTCTGAGGATCTACTACAGTTCTAAGACTCCATTTGTATGTCTGCTGTTGAGCTGGGCTTTTTTCTGTTTTATCTTGAATGGACAGGTGGCAGAAGAATTTCGGGCGGTTTATCAGTTGTGGGTCACTGCAATTAGCCTGTTTGTTGCTTTCGGTTTGCTTTATTACGAAGTCTTTGACAAAGAACGTTTCGAGGCGAAGAAAGAAATGTCCCGTCGCTTGAAATGTGCGGGCGAAGCAGAGATAGACGCAGCTTTCAGGCAGTCGGCCCGTGGAATATGGAACAGTCCCAGGGTCGAATTGTCTGTCCTGTTTCTTCTGTGGGCGATTTTTGCCGTTATTATCTCCGATTATCAGGATTCCGTTTTTATCGGGGCCAGCCTTTTTGTCGTATGCTGTTTCGTGCTGAATGTTTATAACCATTGCAAAAAACAGTGTCCGGAA
>NZ_FR883116.1:18315-22916 GCF_000435115.1 Bacteroides sp. CAG:633
AAGAGCACCGTTTTTCAGAGCGCTGAATTTTGAAGGTGGGAAACTGCGATGATGATTCTTTAACTTTATATACTAATCTAAAATCAAAGAGCATGAAAAACAAACTTCTTGTGTCATTGCTTTTCCTTTTTGTAGGAATTGCTTCCATGACAGCGCAACAGACGGGAGTAAGCGGAGTCGTCATTTCCGGGGAAGACAATCAGCCGGTTATCGGGGCTTCCGTATTGGTGGTCGGCACAACGGTCGGAGTGACAACAGACGTTGATGGCAAGTTCCGGTTGGACAATTTGCCTGCATCGGCCAAAGAATTGCAGATTTCCTTTATCGGATTCAGAAAGGAAGTTGTGCAGATCACGCGTGGAAAGAATATGAAAGTGGTTTTGATGCCCGATTCCGAGATGCTGGAAGAAGTGGTGGTAACCGGTATGACCAAGGTGGACAAACGCCTCTTTACCGGAGCAGCCGACCAATTGTCTGCCGCCGATGTGAAACTGGACGGTATGGCCGACATCAGCCGTGGCCTGGAAGGACGTGCGGCAGGTGTGTCCGTACAGAACATTTCGGGTACGTTCGGTACGGCTCCCAAAATCAGGGTACGTGGAGCCACCTCTATTTACGGTAACTCCAAACCTTTGTGGGTGGTGGACGGAGTCATCATGGAGGATGTGGTAGAGATTGGAGCCAACGACCTTTCTTCGGGCGATGCCACTACACTGATCAGTTCGGCCATTGCCGGATTGAACTCGGATGATATTGAGAGTTTTCAGATTCTGAAAGACGGTTCGGCTACCTCTATTTACGGTGCCCGTGCCATGGCAGGTGTGATTGTAGTGAACACCAAGAAAGGAAAGGCCGGTACTACCCGGTTCAGCTATACCGGTGAGTTTACTAGCCGCCTGAAGCCTTCGTACCGTACGTTCAACATCATGAACTCGCAAGACCAGATGGGCGTATACAAGGAGTTGCAGAATAAAGGCTGGCTGAATCTGGCCGGTACCTACCGGGCTGCCAACAGCGGCGTTTACGGCCGAATGTACCACCTTATCAATACATACGACCCTGTGACAGGCCAGTTTGGTTTGCTCAATACGGTGCAGGCCCGTAACGAATACCTTCGGGCAGCCGAATACCGCAATACCGACTGGTTCGACCTGCTTTTCAGCAATGCACTGATGATGAACCACTCGGTGAGCATATCAAGCGGTACGGAGAAGTCGAACTCATACATCTCGCTCAGTGTGATGACCGATCCGGGATGGATGAAGAGCAGTAGCGTGCAACGCTATACGGCTAATATGAATACGACTTATAACCTGACTAAGGAACTGTCGCTCAACGTTATCGGCAATGCTTCTTATCGTAAGCAGAAAGCACCCGGTACCATTGGTCAGTCGCGCGACGCTGTGTCGGGCGAGGTATCGCGTGGTTTCGATATCAATCCCTATTCGTATGCACTGAACACTTCGCGTACGCTGGATCCGGACGAAATCTATACCCGTAACTATGCCGACTTCAACATCTTCAACGAGTTGAATACCAATAACATCTTCCTGAACGTCGTGGATCTGCGCTTTCAGGGCGAACTGAAATGGAAACCGCTGAAGGGACTTGAACTGAGCGTGTTGGGAGCAGCCAAATACTCTTCTTCCTCGCAGGAACATAAAATATTGGAGTCGTCCAACCAGGCGATGGCTTATCGTGCCATGGACGATGCCACCATACGCAATAGCAATACCTGGCTTTATACTGATCCCGATGTGCTCAATTCGTTGCCTTTCAGTATTTTGCCAAATGGTGGTTTCTACAATAAGACCGATTATCGCATGCTCAGCTGGGACTTCCGTGCGGCAGCCAGCTACAACACGGTGTTCAGAGGAGAAAATATCCTGAACCTGTATGCCGGTATGGAAGCCAATGCCGTCGACCGCAGCAACAACTCGTTCGAGGGTTGGGGTATGCAGTACGAGAATGGTGAGATTCCGTATTTCGATTATCATGCTTTCAAGAAGATGCGCGAAAATAATTCTACCTATTATTCGCTATACAATACCAAGAAACGCATGCTGGCCTACTTTGCTACCGGAACTTACTCTTATAAAGGACGCTACAGCCTGACGGGAACCATCCGTTACGAAGGAACCAACCGTCTGGGTAAGGCCCGTTCGGCCCGCTGGTTGCCCACTTGGAACGTAGGCGCCGCCTGGAACGTACACGAAGAATCCTTCTTCCAACATCTGGAACCGGCTTTTTCGCACATGACCCTCAAAGGCTCCTACAGTTTGACAGCCGACGCAGGTCCGTCATACGTTACCAACTCGGTGGTTAACATCAACAGTTTCACACCCTGGCGTCCCAGTGCATCGGTGGGTGAATCGGGCTTGCAGATTGTAGAATTGGCCAACGGTGACCTGACTTATGAAAAGAAGCATGAGTTGAATATCGGATTGGATTTGGGTTTCCTTGACAACCGTATTAATCTGGAATTGGCTTGGTATAAGCGTAACAACTACGACCT
This sequence comes from Bacteroides sp. CAG:633, assembly GCF_000435115.1. NCBI lineage: Bacteria > Pseudomonadati > Bacteroidota > Bacteroidia > Bacteroidales > Bacteroidaceae > Bacteroides > Bacteroides sp. CAG:633. The sequence goes on from NZ_FR883116.1 coordinate 20,831, forward strand.
GATTGGTGCCGTACTGACACAAGGTGTGGGTGGTGAAACACGACGCAATGCCAACCTGGCCAGCATGAAGTCGCACGGTTACGAGGCCACTCTTTCGACCCGCAACATCGTTACCAGGAACTTTAGCTGGAGTACCGACTTTATTTTCGGTTACAGCAAGACGCAGATTACCGACCTTAAATCACAGACTTATTTGTTCGATCTTGTGACCGGTTACGGACAACGCGAAGGCTACCAGTGGGGTAGTATCTTCTCCATACCTTTTGCCGGACTTGATTCTGACGGTTATCCGACCTTTATGTGGAACGGGAAGCTGGTGGATAAGACCCAATACGGTAGTATCAACTTCCAGCAGCTGGAAAATCTGGATTTCCTGAAGTACGAAGGTCCAAAAGATCCGACCATTACCGGTAGTTTCGGTAACATTTTTACCTGGAAGAACTTCAAGCTGAATGTGTTTATTACTTATGCCGCAGGCAACAAGGTTCGTCTCGATCCTCGGTTCGCGCGCAGCTACAACGACCTGGACGCTACTCCCAAGGAATTCAAGAACCGCTGGATGATGCCGGGCGACGAGAAGATTACCGATATCCCCGTCATAGCCAGTACACGCGATAACAATAAGTACAGCAACATGAACTATGGTTACAACGCATACAACTATTCTGATGCACGTATTGCCGACGGTAGTTTCATCCGAATGAAAGAGATTTCGTTGAGTTACGATTTCCCGAAGAGCCTGCTGGGTGGTCAGAAGATTGTCAAAGGCCTTTCGTTGAAGGTGCAAGGTACGAATCTCTTCCTGATTTATGCCGACAAGAAGCTGAACGGACAGGATCCGGAATTCTTCAATTCTGGTGGTGTGGCCGCTCCGGTACCCAAGCAGTTTACGTTCACAGTCAGAGCCAATTTCTAACCATTAACAGTTACCTATCATGAAAACAAGAAATATATTATTTGCATTAGGCGTTGCCGGCTTGATGGGAAGCATGCAGTCTTGCGACAGCTTTCTCGACACTATGCCCGACAAACGTACGGAAATCAATACTCCTACTAAAGTAAGGGATATCCTGCTGTCTGCTTATCCTACACTGCATCCTACCATTATGTTCGAATTCATGTCCGACAATTATGCCGACAATGGTGACATGTACTCCAGTCCCATGAACCTGGCCATTGAGTCGTATATGTGGAAAGATGCCGTAGAGTCTGACTGGGATAGTCCGCAGGAAGTCTGGGATGCCAATTACCGTGCCATTGCTTCGGCCAATCAGGCTCTGAGTGCCATCGAAGAGATGGGTACGCCGGCCGAGTGCCTGCCTTACAAAGGAGAAGCACTGTTGTGCCGTGCTTACGGACATTTTATGCTGGCCAATACGTTCTGTATGGCTTATAACGAACGCACTGCTGCCAACGAACTGGGCATTCCTTATATTACTGCTCCCGAGGAATCGGTAGGCGTGGTTTACGAACGTGGTACGCTGGAGGATACTTATCGTAAAATCAACGAAGATATTGAAGAAGCACTGCCATTGGTGGCCGGAATCACTTTCAATATCCCCATGTATCACTTTAACGAAAAAGCGGCTTATGCTTTTGCGGCACGTTTCAACCTGTTTTACGGAAAAGATTACGATAAGGTTATCGCATATGCAACCAAAGCTATCGGAACCGATCCGACAAGCGTATTGAGAGACCTGAACGGATATGATAAGTTTACCACCACCAAGGAATGGACTTACGGTTATATCAGTGCTGACGAACCGGCAAACCTGCTGCTGATAACCAACCGTTCGCTTTACGGACGTGTAGGTAACCAACGTTACGGCATCACCAACGACATTTTCCGTTCGCAGCTGGCGTGGTCTTACTTCCCCGGAAACAAGCAGCTGACTGTTTACAACACGGTGTTCCATTACAATTACATGAGCTATTTCATCCCGAAGATGACCGAAATCTTCGAAATCACCAACCAGATAGCCCAGACTGGACAGCCGCACGTTGTCATTCCTGCTTTCACTACCGACGAAACGTTGCTCTGCCGTGCCGAGGCACACGTGTTGAAGCAGGAGTATGAAGCTGCCGC
>NZ_FR883116.1:22925-35825 GCF_000435115.1 Bacteroides sp. CAG:633
AGCAGGAGTATGAAGCTGCCGCTACCGACCTGTCTTACTGGTACATGAAAAAAGGTATTTCGGCCTGCAGTGCCCAGCAGATTATCGACTTCTACAAGGCTACCGACAGCAAAGGCAACCCCAATGCCAATGTGAAGGAACTGCATACAGGTGTTACCTATACGGAAGAACAGACTTATCTGATTCATGCCGTACTCCATGCACGTCGGGTAGAAGGTCTGCACGAAGGTATCCGCTGGATGGACATCAAACGCTATGGTATTTCCTATCAGCACAACATCTATAACGGAGAGCCTTTGACCCTGTTGCAGGATGATCCGCGCAAAGCCATTCAGATACCGCAAGAGGTATTGTTTGCCCCGGGCGATATGACTCCCAATCCAAGATGACTTTTTTAGCAAAACATAACGATATATAAACAGATTACGATTATGAAACTGAAATATTCCTTATTATTTCTGCTCTTGAGTGCCATGCTTTGTGGCGCATGCAGCGAAGAAGACCTGAATCCCACCAGCATCTTTGATGACGAAGTGGAAATGGAAAAGAACGAACTGGACATTTGGCTGGACAATAACTACCTGTATCCTTACAATGTAGATTTCAAATACCGGATGGAGGACATTGAATCGAGTTTGAGCAATAACTTGGTTCCTATTGAGTACGATCTGGCTGTACAGATGGCACGTATTGTGAAGCATGTGTGGTTTGAGGCTTACGATGAGATAGGTGGCATCAACTTCACGCGGCAATACGCTCCCAAAATCATTCACCTGGTCGGTTCGCGTCAGTGGAATCCCAACGGCACCATTACTTTGGGTTACGCGGAAGGCGGCTTGAAGGTGACACTGGTAGGCGGAAACTGGCTTGATCCTACCGACATTGCCGACCTGAACGAAATGTTTTTCAAGACTATGCATCATGAATTTGCTCACATTCTGCATCAGACCAAGGAATATCCTGTTGAGTACAACGACCTGAGTGAAGGACATTATTCGCCTTCCGGCTGGAACAACCGTCACGACATGGCCGATTATGCGCCCTTTGGTTTTGTTACTGCTTACGGCAGCAGCCAGCCGGGTGAGGATATTGCTGAAATGACAGCCTGTTTCCTGACTTGGACCGATGCTCAATGGAAAGCGCTGGAGGAAGGTGCCGGAGCAGAAGGATGGGCTATTATACAAACGAAGCTGGGCATTGTAAAAGATTACATGCGTACCAATTTCCAGATTGATATGGACAAGCTGCGTGCGGCGATTGACCGGCGCTGCGACGAACTGCAGCGTATGGATATCAATGCACTGCCCTGATGATTGTCGGATAACGAATGTATAACACTAAAAACTGAAGTTATGAAAAACAAACTTTTATATATCATACTTTTAATGGCAGGATTGTTTCAGGCTTGTGCTCCTGAAGTGGACGACCTTTTCGACAAGCCGGCCCAACAGCGTATCAACGAAGAAATTAAGGCCTGCCGTGATCTGTTGGTCAGTTCGGAACAGGGCTGGAGGCTGGAGTATTTTCCTTCGGCTACCCAGGCTTACGGAGGCTATAACATGATTCTGAAGTTTACGGAGAAAGAAGTGACTGCCGCCGGCGAAACTGCCAGTAGTCCGTCGTACACGGAGACCAGTCTTTATTCCATGGGTTCGGACATGGGGCCTACGTTGAATTTTGATACCTATAATTCCATTATCCATTACTTTGCCGATCCTGACAAGCAGGAAGGTGCCGGATTGGGAAAAGGATATGAAGGCGATTACGAGTTTATCATCATGGGGCATTCTGACAATGAAATCATCTTGAAGGGCAAGAAGACCAAGAACGTCATGAGGATGATACGTATGGAGGAATCGGCCGAAAGTTATCTGACTGCTGTGCAGAAAATCAGAGATGACTATAACTCATTGTTTGGAGTAGAAGGTGCGTCGGGCACTATCAACGGACAGTCGGTCAGCTTGTCTTTCCCGTCCGACCGTAAACTTTCTGCTCAGATCGGTACTGAGGAATTGCAGAGTGCTGCGTATTTGTTTACGTCGACTGGTATCCGTTTTTATTCGCCTCTGCTGATAGGGGGCAAAGAAGTAGATTCTTTTGGATGGTCGTTTACCGATCAGGCTTTCGAATACGAAGGACAGACTATTCCGTTCCGCTACGACCCGAATATGGAGGACTATACGCAATATCTGGGCAAGTATACTATGAAGTATAATGGCTATTATGGAGCTTCGTCGTTGGAAATTGAACTTACAATTGGAACGTATAAACAAAATTATATCATCAAAGGAATGCTTCCGATTGATGTTATCATGACGTATGCCGAGCCGGTAGTTGATGGGGTGAAGACTCCGCGCATGGAATTGCTCAACCAGCAGTTGCTCGACGGAAGTGGCAATTATCTGTCTGTATGGAATGCCGAGAGTGGCCGCCTTACTTGGGGAGGAACCGATTTCCGATATGGTATGTACGGCGAACGTGATGCAGACAATCCTGATTTGTATCGGTTTGTAGACGATGGCCGACGTGAAGAAGCCACTACGGGTATGATTCTGTGGGGACAACCGGGAGAATACAGGGCATATGGAGAGTCGCGCTTTGCTCACATCACTTTGCTTAAGCATGACTGATACGCTGCTGAAATCTTAGGTTGCCGGCTTTGTACGGTTGGCAACCTATGAACAGAAAAATGGTAAACCAAATAACTGAAAAACGTATGATAAAGAAAATATATACTTTGTTGTTAATGGCATGTTGCATCGGATTTGTAGGATGCTCCGACGACGATGAAACAGTACAAGCCACTTTGAAAGTTGTGAAGTCCGATGTTTCTTACGACTGCTTCGGCGGAGAAGGAACGATCGAAGTGAATTCCGTAGATCCTGTTACTGCAACCAGTTCTGTCAACTGGTGTCAGGCTACTGCCAGTGGGAATGTGATTCAGTTGAAAGTTGCTCCCAATCAGAGTGAGTCGAGCCGGACTGCCGTCATCTCTCTTCAGTCAGCATCGGGAAGTACTCAAGTTGCCATCTATCAGATGGGAGATGTTCCTATTTCGGACATTGAAGGCCGAGCTTTGGGTAAGAATGGAGAACAGTTGACGTTTCATGTAAAATCAGTTAGCGAAATTCAGATTGAAAGTTCGGCCGATTGGCTGACTTATCAGCTGGAAGGTGAACAACTGACGGTCAATATAGCCGATTTTCCCCCGGGATCTCCTACGGGAACCCGTTCTGCAACGCTGACTGTCAGTGCCGGGAAGGTATACAAGATGCAGTACACATATTCGCAGTTCAACATGGAGGGTGAATTCGATTGCTTCCGTTCGGTAGATGGTGTGCAGCAATCATACGGCACATGCCGGCTGGAAGAATCGGCAACTCCGTTGGTGTATAACGTGTATCCCAAAGGAAGTATTTTTGATGGTCCTTATAAAATCAGTTACGAAAACGGTAAGTTCGTCATCCGCTTCAATCAGGTGTTGGGAGCTTACGATGCCAAACGGAACATCGTACTGTGTGCATACGATAAGGCCGGAAGACTGTCGTGGGATACGAAAATTGAATATGTAGCCCCGGTTGCTTTCAATCAGGAGACAGGACTTATGACGCTTACATTCCAGGACAACGGAACCTGGGCAGGACAGCATGTGGACGGATTCTATTATAGTATCACCGACGAGCAAGGAACTCCTACGGGAACCGGATGGGCGGTGACAGACATTGTATGGGTAAGAAAATAGCAGACTCTCTCCTAAAGTTGCGTTTTCTTTTCTTTGGAGCGTGAAAAGAAAAGAAGATGAGGTTTTGAAAAGGTAAAGGGATGGCGTTGTGAAACGTCATCCCTTATTTATTTCTGCCTCCCATTATGTCCTAACCTACTATTCTCTCAGCTGCTAGATGTGTCTTCACCGTCCGATGAATCCTTTTTTCTTTTACTTTCTTTATATCTCGCGCGCCGGGATGTATATCTCAGCACGCGGGATGCATATCTCAGCACGTGGGATGTATATCCCGGTGCGCGAGATGTAACTTCCTGCGTGGATAGAACGATTGTGCAGGATAGAAACAGCGGATTGGGTTGTAACAAGGCGGTGACGTATGGCTTTTAAGGACATTCCTTTGCAGAAACACTTGTCTTGGGGGTATCTCGTGTCATTTTAGTGATATTTACGTATCTTTAGATAAGATAGGATGCGGTTCGGCATAGCCAAATTGAAAACTTTGGTTTTCATTTGTCTCTGCGCTCACCTTTCACTATCTTTGCCACAAGGAAACCGAATGATTAAACAGAAAAGACATGATAAAAATAGGAGATAAAGTTCGCTTTCTGAGCGAAGTTGGTGGCGGAAAGGTCACCGGATTTCAAGGTAAAGACATTGTACTGGTAGAAGATGCTGACGGGTTCGACATCCCGATGCACATACGCGAAGTGGTGGTGATTGAGACCGATGACTACAACGTGCCCACGCCCGCTTCGAAAGCCGCCAAGGCCGAACGGAAGAAAGCCGAGGAGCAGCCCGCCCGTCCCGCTGCGTCGCAGCAGGCTTACGAGCAGCCTCTGCATCGGGTAGAAAAGCCCGAAATATCAGTCTACCGCCAGCCGGAGATGAAAGGCGGCGATGTGCTGAACGTCTATCTGGCCTTTGTGCCCGAAGACATCAAGGCTGTCAGCACTACTCCGTTCGAGAGTTATCTGGTGAATGATAGTAACTATTACCTGTACTACACCTACTTGGGTGCTGAAGGCAAGGCATGGACAGTGCGCCAGCATGGACTGATAGAGCCTAACACCAAGTTGCTGCTCGAAGAGTTTGAAAAGTCGTCGCTCAACGACCTGGAACGCGTGGCCGTGCAGCTCGTGGCCTTCAAGGACCGTCGTTCCTTTCAGTTGAAGCCCGCAGTCAGTGTGGAACTGCGTATCGATGTGGTGAAGTTCTACAAACTGCATACTTTCCAGCCTACCGACTTCTTCGAAACGCCTGCCCTGATGTATGACGTGGTGCGCAACGACCAACCTGCCCGTCAGGTGTACGTGTCGGCCGAGGATCTTCAGGAAGCTCTGATGCAGAAACGTTCGGCCGATGCCCCCAAAAAACACCAGCCCGCAGCCAAGCAAGGCGGAAAGAATGGCATCGTAGAGGTGGACTTGCACATCGGCGAACTGTTGGACGACACGCGCGGCATGTCGAACGGTGAGATGCTGAACTACCAGCTCGACAAGTTCCGTGAGGTGATGGAACAATATAAGAACAAGCGTGAACAGCGCATCGTCTTCATCCACGGCAAGGGCGACGGCGTGTTGCGCAAAGCTATTTTGGACGAACTGAAGCGCAAATATTCCTCCTGTAAGGCGCAGGATGCTTCGTTTCAGGAATACGGATTCGGAGCTACAATGGTGACCATTAGATGATAAAACGCTTGTACCATATCGTTTTGCTGCTTTGCCTGCTGGCACTGACAGCCTGTGCTTCCAGGGAGAAAGAAGAACAGCCTTCCGAACTGCGGACGTTCGAACGCTTTTCGGCTTTGAATGGCGATTCTGTTTCGACCCATCCTTACGAAGTGCGGGCAAAGGCAGTGCGGGGTATGCAGGCATCGCACGACAGTCTGACGTGGTACAATTATCTGGCAATGGCGCTGAAAACCTATCTGGTTACTTCCGAGATGGACTCGGCACGGCTGGTGGTGCGGCAAATCGAAGACTTCATCAGCCGTCAGCCTTCTTCGCCGCAACTGGCCGACCTGGCAAGTGACTGCGCCAACAGTAAAGGCAACATCTACGTGCGTACAGGTTATATGGACTCGGCAGCAGCTTGCTACCATCGCGCTTACGAGCTCCGTATGCAGAGCAACCATAAGGAAAGTGTGCCCGACATCCTCATCAATCTGGCCGATGCCTGCAACCAGCAAGGTAAGCTGGACGTGGGAGCGGCCTGGTATCGTCGTGCTCTGTTGCTGTGCGATTCGCTTCAACTTCCCGACTCGCAGAAGTATCCCATTTATTACGGATTGGGGCAGATCTATGTATGGCTGCGCGACTTCGAACAGTGCGATCATTACTACAATCTGGCAGCCAGGTATTTCGACGAGATGCGACCTACCGAGAAACACTTCTACCTGAACAACCGCGGCACATCCTATTACTACAGAGGCGATTACGAAACAGCCCTTACCTACTTCCGCCGCGTGATAGACCTGACGACGGAATATCCTGAAATGGTGTTCGAACGTAACCTGACGTGGCTGAACCTGGCCGATTGCTTCATTTCGTTGCAACAGCCCGATTCGGCAGCCCTTTATATCAACTTGTGCGAGCCTTTTTTCAAGGAATACGGAATGCCTGCCGCTCTTTACGCTATCGATACACAGAAGATGGGCCTCTGCTTGCTGCGGAAAGATTTGGAAGGCGCCCGCCGGGTGCTGGCTTCGAGCGTCACTTCGCCCGACGTCTACCCCGACCTGATTCATGTGCGCAACCGCAACCTGCAACGCTATTTCGAGCAGACCCAGAACTATCATAAGGCCTACGATTACCTGAAGAAAAACCGTGAACTGGACGACTCCATCCGCAACGAACACGTCAAGATGCGTACGGCTGACCTTGCCCTGCGCTATCAGCAGGACTCTACACTGATGTCGCCGAAAGTGCTCATTCAGGCTAAGGAAAACGAAGTGCTCGAACTAAGGCAGACCCGTATCATCTGGATTGCCTTGTGCGGAGTGGCTTTCCTCGTGATGGTCTTTATTTATATGTACAGCAAGAAGAAGCGTGCCCTGCTGCTTGTCGAAAGTCGTCGTACCGTTTCTACCCTTCGTCTGGAGAACATCCGCAACCGGCTTTCGCCTCATTTCATCTTCAATGTGCTCAATCAGGAGATGGCCGGACGTAAGGAAGAAGAGAAGCACGAACTGGCTTCGCTGGTCAAGCTGATGCGCCGCAATCTGGAATTGGCCGAGCAGTTGTGCGTTACCCTGTCCGAAGAGTTGGACTTTGTGCGTACTTACATCGATCTGGAGCGCCGTTCGCTGGGCGATGCTTTCTATCCCGAAATCAGTTTGGCTCCCGATGTGCATCCCGAACAGGTCATGCTCCCTTCCATGCTGATACAGATTCCCGTAGAGAACGCCGTGAAGCATGCTTTGCGCAGCAAGGAAGGCGAACGCCGACTGTGGATAACTGTAACGCGTACGGCAAGTGCCATCAGTATCAAAGTGACTGGCAACGGTGGAGGTTACCGTCCGAACAGTCGCAATCGGGGGACGGGCACCGGTATGAAAGTCATCATGCAGACCATTCAGATTCTGAACATGAAGAACAAGGAAACAATCGACGTTTCGGTGCACAATGTCCTTCTCGACAGTGGCGAGACAGGGTGCGAAGTCGCTTTCCTGCTTCCCGACAAGTACGACTATACGATTTAAGAATGTCTTCTTAGTAACGTTTTTCGATTGGATAATCTCGATAAACGTCCGGATAGTCCACATTCTTCGTTTGCGCTTTTGTGTGAAATAAATATAATATTTATATTCGCCCAACAAAACGACGAAAGCTATGGAGAGATTTAGAGTGGTAATAGTGGACGATGACGACGTTTCATTGGAGAATCTGGACTTCAGCCTGCGCAAAGATACCCGCTTCCAGGTGGAGGGAGTGGCCCGAAACGGGAAGCAGGGAAAGAAGGTCATCACCAAAGTACGCCCCGACCTGTTGTTCCTGGATGTAGAGATGCCCGATATGACAGGGATGGAACTGCTACAGGACATACGCGATTCGATTTCCTGGAATATGAAAGTTGTCTTTTATACGGCTTACGATAAGTACATGATACAGGCCATTCGTGAGTCGGCTTTCGACTATTTGCTGAAACCGTTCGAAGAACAGGACCTTCAAGATATTCTGGAAAGGTTTGTACGTCAGAAAGAGGCGGACAGCCGGATTGTGCCGTATGCAGGAACTCCGTTGCATGCCGGGCAGACATTCATTGTGTTCACTCCGACAAACGATATGCGTGCATTGCGTCCGGCCGAGATCGGTTTTTTCCGTTACTGTTCCGAGCGTAAGCAGTGGGAAGTGATATTGAGTCAGCAGCCACCTCTTGTATTGCGCCGTGGAATGACAGCCGAGCAGATTATCCAGTATTCGCCCTGTTTTGTGCAGATACATCAATCGTACATCATTAATATTGATTATCTGATGATTATAAAAGACAGTAAATGTCTGCTTTATCCGCCTTTCGACAAGGTGGACGAACTGCTCGTCTCGAAGAAATACAAAAAAGAACTGCAAGACAGATTTTGCTTGTGAAAGTAGCTCTGTCTACACATGTAGGTAAATATATGACTGGTTAGAACGATTGCGTTGCCATCATGGTGGCGGCGTTAATCAGAAAAGGCACCGGAGAATTGCTCTCCGATGCCTTTTTTATTTGAATTGTTAAATCAGTTTCATCCTTAATTATCGGAGTGAAGTGTTACTTCACTTCGATACCTTTGTTTTCCAACGTAGTGTTCAGAACCTTTGCATACTCTTCGTATTGCTTTTCATCCAAAGTTTCCTTCATCAGTTTCAGGTTGGCTTGAACAGCTTTACGTCTCATTTCATCCTGATCTTCTGCTACTTCGTTGGCCAATGTCATCTGCTTTTTGAAATATTTGCAAATGTCTGCCACTTTTTCATGCTGGCTTTGAGTCAACTTCAGGTATTTGCTCAATGTATTTACATTGATGGAACCTTCCCACTTCTTTTCCGTTGTCGGTTGATTGCCTGCTGCAAAAGTTGTAGCTGCCAAGCAGAATGCTGCCACTAATGTTAATCCAAAACGTTTCATAATACCTACTTTTTTAATTGTTAATCCTAAAAACTTTGTTATCCTAAAAACTCTTGTCCTAATACCTATTGAAAAACTCTAAGCGCTTAGTCTTTCTTTTTACCGATGCAAATATATGGACATGTTTTATAACACAAAAACAAATGAAAAAGAAAGTGTATGGAAAGCACTTCTTTTTTGACTTATATCAATTTGGGTGTGTGAAAACGTACTGTTTTTCGTGTATTTTGTAATAAGAACGTAATATTATAGGCTGTTTAACATTAATGGATGACGTATATCAGTCTTTTGCTTACAAAAAGACAAAAGTAGGTTTGTCTATAATGAACAGAATAAAGTGACAAGGAAGGTTACGGAGAAATCTGTCAGGCAACCATGGAATATAGATACCACTACCAGTTCCTTTCCGCTGTATCGGGTGATGATGGGCAGTGTAGTGTCCATGGTTGTGGCACCTCCTACAGCAATGGGAGCCAGTTTACCGAACCAGCGTACCAGCAATGGAGCGGCAAGCAGGGCGATGATTTCGCGCATAATGTTGCTCAACAGGGCGATGGTGCCCATGGCAGGACCTTTGTATTCGGTGATAATGATGCTGGAAAGCGAATAGTATCCAAAGCCCGAACCGATGGCACAGCAGTCAGCCGCGCTGCGGTGGGGCAGCAGTAGCGAGACGACAAGGCATCCGGCCAGCGTGCCGCCGATGGTCATCAGCGGTAGCAGGGCAAAACGTGGATTCAGTTGTCGGAAGCTCAGCAAGGTTTTAGGGTCGCAACCCACGCTGATACCTACAAAGAACATCAGTGCGCAGAGGGCGTAGAAACTGAGATCGGCTACGTTCAGGCTGTCGGGCAGCAGGTGTTGGTGTCCGCAGATAATGCCCAGTACGAAGAAGGCGATGATGATGAGGCTACCTTTCATGACTTTGCGTTACCTCCTTTCCGGCAGATGTAGTTCCACAATCCCCAGGCTGCCAGACAGCTGCCCAGTACGGCAAACAGGGTGATGAGCAGTGCTTCTACTCCTAAAGTGCCCAGGCCGTTGATGATGTCCGGGTTGCCCCCCACTTCCGTGCCCAGCAGGAAGAGTAACAACCATATTAATATGGTAATGATGCGGCCTACGGGGCGTGTGTTGCAGCGGCGCAACAGATAGCCCGTTCCTACACCGCCCAGCATGAGTGCAATAATGATCAGTACAAACATAATTTCTTGTTTCAGTAGATTGAGGGCACAAAAGTAGGCCTTTTTACCGAAATATCCTATGTCCGTATTGCTTCTTTAGGCTTTTTGTCAGACCATCCTGATACTTGTCAGGGAATGTGCAGGACGAACTGTGTGCGCGAATCGGCACCGACGAATCCCAGTCCACCCGTAACGTTGGTGGGGATGCTGACGGGTTCCATCAGAACTTCTTCGTAATTTTCGTCATCGAGTGTGTTCAGAGCCTTCTGGTAGCGGTATTGTTCTTCGGTAAGGCTATAGATGCTGACGGTAATGGTCTGGCTGTTGTGGTAGTCGATGTAGTTGAAGAAGTATGGCGGTTCGGTATGGTAAGTAGGCGTATAGACTTTCAAGGTGGCCGATGCATCGGGAAAACGATTGTCGGTAAACAGGTTGTATTTGTTTCTCGTGGTGGGAAACAGTTCATTCTCCTCGTCGTTGTAGTTGTGGGGATGGCCATCGGTCAGGATGATGTCTTCGCGGTTGATAATCTTGGGCATCGGGACGGAGGTTAGCAAGGTGTCGCGTTGTTCTTTTACGAGATTTCCTCCTGCGTCGTAACGATAGGTCCAGTATGTCACCAATTGCTGTAGTTCGTGGCTGATGTCCAGCCGGTAGTAGCTTTTTTCGCCGGGCAGGTCTTTCAGGGTGATTTTATACTGGCGGTAAAGTACATCTCCTGCATACTCGCGCAGATAGGTCAGGGCTGTATCCACTTGCAGGCTTTCGATGGGGCGGGGAACGATGGTTTCTGCGCTTGCATGGTAAGTTCCGTTTTCGGCTATTGCCTCCAAGCGGATGTGATCGCCTGGGTGCAGTTCGGAGGTGATACGGAATTTCTTGAAGTGGATATTACGTAGCAGTTGCTCGAACTGTTCGTCGTCTATCGTCCCTTTCAGGTCGCTGCACAGTTCTTCGGGCGAAATCTCTTCGGGTGTTTCAGTGGCTTTTCCATTAATATATAAGGTAAGACTGCCTTGTGTCACCCGTCCGATACGGTTGCCTTCGCTGAGGTGCAGGTAGGCATAGTTCTCTTTTGCGCCGGCAGTGAGTTGGGCGTTCAGTATCAGTTGAGGTTCCCGAGCCTGTTCGTTGTAGGGGATTTCGTTGGTACATGCAGTCAGTGCGATGCAGGTAACCAGAATAATTTGCAATATGCAGGGAATGTGTTTCATATCTTTCATGTTTAGGAGTTAGAATCTGTATGTATAGGTCACCGAGGGAATCAAGGGCAGAATGGTCAGCTTCTTGATAGTGGTTTTGGTATGCTGTGTGATGATCTCTCCGGGAGCAAAATTTTCGTAGATATTTTCTTGTTTGGTATATACGACGTTGGGATTCATGGCGTTGTAAAGGTTGTAAATGCTGATGTTCCACGTACGCATACCGTGTTTGGTCTTCCTGTTGAAGTTGATGCCGACGTTCAGCCGGTGGGTGGGAGGAAGCTGGTAGTTGTTCCGGTGAGAAATGTAGTTTTCCTGACCGATACTACCGTCGGGCTTGATGACGATGGTTTGCCGTTCGGGTACGGTGATATAACCTCCGGTGTAGAATATCCACGAAGCGCCCACATCGATGCGGTCGTTGAATTTGTGGTTCAGGCAGAGGTTTACGCTGTGACGGCGGTCGTACTTGTGCGGGAACCATTGTCCCTGGCTGATGCTGCCGTCTTTGAAACGGCGTTCGCTTTTGGAGAGGGTGTACGAAATCCACCCGGTTGTTTTACCCACCGTACGCTGTGCCATCACTTCCAATCCGTAACAGCGTCCTTCGCCCATCTCTACTTTCTCTTCCCAGTAGGTGGAATTGCCGAAGAAGGAAACGCCGTCCTGATACTCCAGAATGTGGCGCATTTGTTTGTAGTAGCCTTCTACGGAGAACTCCCACCCCGACAGCCCGTCGTAGTAGAGTCCGGCAGCATATTGGTTGGAGTACATGGGGCGTATGTTGCGGGTGATGGGTACCCACAAGTCAGTAGGCATAGAGAGGGGAGTGGACGAGAGCAGATGTACGTATTGTGCCATGTGGGCATACGAGGCTTTGGCTGCCAGACCGCTGCCCAGGTCGTAGCGCAGGGAGAGGCGGGGCTGTGCCGACAGATAGCTCTTACCCTGTGTGTGGAAGAGGGTCAGGCGTCCTCCCCAGTTCAGGCTGAGCCGGTCGGACAGTTCCCAGTCGTCTTCGGCATAAAGGGAGAGTTCGAAACCCCGTTGTGCCTGATTGATGCTGGTTCGGTAGGTGGTGTCTGCCGGTGTGGTGGAAGTTCCGTAGTTCCCTTCGTGTGCGGTGGAGACACCGGGACTGAACAGGTGGTGGATAAATTCGGAGCCGAACCGTGCGCGGTGGCTGGTGGATGGGGTATAGTCGAAGTCCATGCGGGCGCTCCAGTCGCGTATGCCCGAGTGGAATTTTGATGTATAGATTTGGCGTTCCAATGTGTTGCCGTTCTGTATTTTACGGTTTTCGGTATCTTCTTGTAGGGTCATGCGGTATTGGTTGTACGCTACGGTGGCGTTGCCAAAGAGCTTGGGACTGAATACATAGTTCCAGCGGGCATAGCCGATGAGGTTACCCCAGTTCAGGCGGGCTTTGCTGGTGTAATATTGCTGCGGAGAGGATGAATAGTCAGTCGGCTTGTCGTCGTTGTAATAGTGGTAATGGTCTTTGCCGCGGTAAAAGCCTAAGAAGAGGCGGCTGCGGTCGTTGAACTTGTGATTCAGTTTGGCATTCAGGTCGTAGAAGTAATAGTTGTATTTATCGGTGGAAATGTGAGTACCATATGACTCGGATGTGTTTACTGCATTGGGAATCAGTGTGGTGGGCATGAATCGTCCGCTCAGCGAGAAG
>NZ_FR883117.1:0-15091 GCF_000435115.1 Bacteroides sp. CAG:633
CCACATACAAGGAATCGGTGAAACCCATCGTGGACAAAGCCTTGGGAGGCAGTTGGCGGCTGTTTGTGGAGAAGGTGTACGAAGGCAGTTACTTTACCCGCAACGAGGAAGTGGTGCTGACCGCCAATGCCAATCTGCCCAACGGCAGCACGCTGGAGCAGATGAACACGCTGGTGAAGCGGATGGAAACCTATCTGACGCAGTTCAGCGAAATCAGGCAGTTCCAGACCAATGTTTACAATGCCCGCCGGGCCAGCATCAACGTTTATTTCAAGAAGGAAGCAGAAAAAAGCGGTTTCCCCTATACGCTGAAAGCGGGCATCATCTCGAAAGCACTGGAGCTGGGTGGAGGCAGTTGGAGCGTTTACGGTCTGCAGGATCAGGGCTTCAGCAACGACGTGCGCGAAAGTGCCGGTTCGTACCGCATCCGCATGTACGGATACAATTACGACGAGCTGTACAAATGGGCCGAAGCGCTGAAAGACACCTTGCTGACCCACCGGCGTATAAAGGAAGTCACCATCAACTCGGAGTTTTCGTGGTGGAAGGACGATTACCAGGAGTTCTATTTCGATTTGGACAAGCAGCGCATGGCAGAAGAAGGAGTCAATGCAAGCATGCTGTTCAATGCCGTGGAACCTATTTTCAGTAAAAACATATCGGTGGGCACGGTTCCTACCGAGAATGGTTCGGAACGGTTGAATCTGTCCTCCAGGCAGTCGGGCGAGTACGACAGTTGGGCCATGCAGTACTATCCTTACGGCTATTCGGCCGACAAGCAGTATAAGCTGTCCGACCTGTCTGTGGTGGAGAAAGGACAGATGCCCCAGAACATTGCGAAGGAGAACCAGCAGTACCGCCTGTGTCTGCAATACGAATATATCGGTTCGTACGAAATGGGTAACCGGGTGCAGGAACGCGATCTGGAAGCCATCAAAAAGCTGCTCCCGATGGGGTATACGGCCGAGTCGGAGCGCCAGACATGGGGGTGGGGCGGAGGCATCAACAAGCAGTATTTGCTTCTGCTCATCGTGATAGCCATCATTTTCTGTACGACCAGCATCCTGTTTAACTCGCTGAAGCAACCGTTGGCCATTATATTCATCATACCGGTTTCGTACATCGGCGTGTTCCTGACGTTCTATTGGTTCCAGCTGAACTTCGACCAGGGAGGGTTTGCCTCATTTGTATTGTTGTGTGGCATTACGGTCAATGCGAGTATCTACATCCTGAACGAATACAATGGCATTTGCCGGCGCTTCCCGCACATGTCCCGATATTATGCTTATGTGAAGGCTTGGAATGCGAAGATTGTTCCGATTTTCCTGACAGTGATATCTACCGTGTTAGGATTTATTCCATTCATGGTAGGTACCGAAAAGGAAGGTTTCTGGTTTCCGTTGGCAGCAGGTACGATCGGCGGACTGGTGATGTCGGTCATCGGTATTTTTTTCTTCCTTCCGTTGCTTTGCCTGAAGAAGGATAAGTCCCCGAAGACAGTGAAAAAATGATAGTCGTGTGGGGTACGCAGACAAGGGGTGGCAGGCATGTCCAGCCCTTGTTTTGTACGTGAAACAGTAACTTCGTGCTCGTTAACGGAATGTATTACGGAAATTTCTCTTTAATTCCTTTAACTTTTACTCTTTATTCACATTCTTTTTTGTTACTTTTGCCGCAAATTTAATGAAACCATTATTTTAGATAAACGCATGGCAAATGTAATTAAGTTACGCAAAGGCCTTGACATCAACCTGAAAGGCAAAGCCGCGGAAGAGCTTGTTACCGTAAAAGAGCCGGGATTCTATTCATTGGTTCCCGATGATTTTACCGGTATCACTCCGAAAGTGGTGGTCAAAGAACAGGAATATGTGATGGCCGGAGGACCCTTGTTTATTGACAAGAATCATCCCGAATTAAATTTTGTTTCGCCCGTGAGTGGCGTAGTGACAAGCGTGGAGCGCGGTGCACGCCGTAAGGTGTTGAACATCGTAGTAGAAGCTGCTACAGAACAGGATTACGAGGAGTTCGGCAAGATGGATCCGTCGAAGATGAACGCAGAGGAGGTAAAAGCTGCTCTCTTGAAAGCCGGTATGTTTGCTTTCATCCGTCAGCGTCCTTACGATGTGATCGCCGATCCGACAGTTGCTCCGAAAGCAATCTTTGTATCGGCATTCGACAGCAATCCGCTGGCTCCCAATTTCGAGTTTGCCCTGAAAGGCGAGGAGAAGAACTTCCAGACAGGACTCGACGCTTTGGCTAAGATGGCCAAGACTTACCTGAGCATCAGCGTGAAGCAGAAGAGTGCAGCTCTGACAGGTGCAAAGAATGTAACCATCACGGCTTTCGACGGTCCGCATCCTGCCGGTAATGTAGGTGTGCAGATCAACCACATTTCGCCGATTGTGAAAGGTGAAACAGTATGGACGATTGGTGCCGAAGCTGTTATCTTCATCGGCCGTCTGATGAATACAGGTCGGGTAGACCTGACCCGCACGGTGGCCGTAACAGGAAGCGAAGTCCTGAAACCTGCTTATTGCAAGCTGAAAGTCGGTGCGCTGCTGACCAACGTGTTCAAGGGAAATGTCACTACCGACAAGGACCTGCGTTATATCAGCGGTAACGTGCTGACCGGAAAGAAAGTGTCTCCGAACGGTTATCTGGGTGCTTTTGACAGCCAGCTCACCGTTATCCCCGAAGGCGACGAAACACACGAAATGCTCGGATGGATTATGCCGCGTTTCAATCAGTTCAGCGTAAGCCACTCTTACTTCAGCTGGCTGATGGGTAAGAAAGAATATGTGATTGATGCCCGTGTGAAGGGAGGCGAACGTCACATGATCATGTCGAACGAATACGACCGCGTGTTCCCGATGGACATTTATCCGGAATACCTGGTGAAAGCCATCATTGCCGGTGACATTGACCGCATGGAGGCTTTGGGTATTTACGAAGTGGCTCCCGAAGATTTTGCCCTTTGCGAATTTGTATGTTCGTCCAAGGTCGAAGTTCAGCGCATCGTGCGTGCGGGTCTTGACATGCTCCGTGCCGAAATGGCGTAATTCACGAATCAGAAACATTTATAAAATAGCAGAATATTAATGAAAGCGTTAAGAAATTATCTCGACAAGATAAAGCCTAACTTTGAAGAGGGCGGCAAATTCCACGCATTTCGTTCGGTGTTCGATGGTTTCGAAACATTCCTGTTCGTGCCTAACACCACTTCGAAATCGGGAACGCATATTCATGACTCCATCGACAGCAAACGTATCATGTCTATGGTAGTCATTGCGCTGATACCGGCACTTCTGTTCGGTATGTACAATGTGGGTTATCAGCACTTCCATGCTACTGGCGCAACCGGTAGTTTTATTGAGATGTTTGGCTATGGCTTCCTGGCCGTATTGCCGAAAATCATTGTTTCGTATGTAGTAGGTCTGGGCATTGAGTTCGTTGTTGCCCAATGGAAGAAGGAAGAGATTCAGGAAGGTTTCCTGGTATCGGGTATCCTGATTCCGATGATTGTGCCGGTTGATTGTCCGTTGTGGATTCTGGCCATTGCTACTGCATTCTCCGTTATTTTTGCCAAAGAAGTGTTTGGTGGTACAGGTATGAACGTGTTCAACGTAGCCTTGATCACCCGTGCATTCCTTTTCTTTGCTTATCCTACCAAAATGTCAGGTGATGCTGTTTGGGTTTCAGGCGATTCTATCTGTGGCCTTGGACAGCAGGTCGACGGTCTGACGGTGGCTACTCCGCTCGGTGTGGCTTCTACGACAGGCGCTTATCCCGAATTCTCGTGGGACATGGTGACCGGTCTTATCCCCGGTTCTATCGGTGAGACCAGTGTCATTGCCATTGCTTTGGGTGCCATCCTGTTGCTGTGGACCGGCATTGCCAGCTGGAAGACTATGTTCTCCGTATTCGTAGGTGGTGCGTTTATGGCATGGGTATTCAATACCGTTGGTCCTGACACCCCGATGGCACAGATGCCCTGGTACGAACACCTCGTGCTCGGTGGTTTCTGCTTCGGTGCCGTGTTTATGGCTACCGACCCTGTTACTTCAGCACGTACCGAGACCGGAAAATACATTTTCGGATTCCTGATCGGTGCAATGGCTATCATTATCCGTGTGCTCAACCCCGGTTATCCCGAAGGTATGATGCTGGCCATCCTGCTGATGAACATCTTTGCTCCGCTGATCGACTACTGTGTAGTGCAGAGCAACATCAACAACCGTGCCAAACGTGCAACTAAGTCTAACCGCTAAAAATACCGAAAGAAAATGAATACCAATAGCAATAGTTATACTATCATTTATGCTTCGGTAATGGTGATTATCGTTGCATTCCTGCTGGCATTCGTAAGCTCTTCGCTGAAAGAGACTCAGAACAAGAATGTAGAGCTCGATACGAAGAAGCAGATTCTTGCTGCCCTCAACGTGAAGGAGGTGAAGGATGCCGAAGCCGAATATAATAAATATGTAAAGAGCGACATGCTGGTGAACGAAGACGGTTCGCTGACCGAATACACCGGCAAGTTTGTGACTGCTTTCGAGAAAGAAGCTAAAGAAAACAATCGTCTGCACGTGTTTGTAGCCGAGGTTGATGGTGAAACCAAGTATGTATTCCCCGTTTACGGTGCCGGTTTGTGGGGTGCCATCTGGGGATATGTGGCTTTGAACGGCGATAAGGATACCGTATACGGTGTATACTTCTCGCATGCCAGCGAGACGCCGGGTCTGGGTGCTGAAATTGCCGGTGAACATTTCCAGAGCGAGTTCCCCGGAAAGAAGACATTAGAGAACGGTGAGATTGCCTTAGGCGTCGTGAAGAACGGTAAGGTAGAAAAACCGGAATATCAGGTGGACGGAATTTCGGGAGGTACCATTACCTCGGTTGGTGTTGACGCCATGCTGAAGAATTGTCTGAGCAGTTACAAGAGTTTTTTAACCAATAATAATGAGGAGGAATAAGAATATGGGACAGTTGTTTTCGAAAAAGAATAAAGAAGTATTCTCAACTCCGCTTGGAATGAACAACCCTGTTACCGTACAGGTATTGGGTATCTGTTCGGCTTTGGCCGTAACTGCCAAACTGGAGCCGGCTATCGTAATGGGTCTTTCCGTAACCGTGATCACTGCTTTTTCCAATGTAGTGATTTCATTGATCCGTAAGACCATTCCCAATCGTATCCGTATCATCGTTCAGCTGGTAGTAGTTGCCGCTTTGGTAACCATCGTGAGCGAGATTCTGAAAGCATTTGCATATGATGTAAGCGTTCAGCTTTCCGTATACGTGGGTCTGATTATTACCAACTGTATCCTGATGGGACGTCTGGAGGCATTTGCCATGCAGAACGGTCCGTGGGAATCTTTCCTCGACGGTATTGGAAACGGTTTGGGATATGCCAAGATTCTTGTGATTGTAGCTTTCTTCCGCGAGCTGCTCGGATCGGGTACGCTGTTCGGATTCAATATCCTGAATTACGAACCCCTTCAGAAGATCGGTTACGTGAACAACGGTTTGATGCTGATGCCGCCTATGGCACTGATCATCCTTGCCTGCATTATCTGGTACCAGCGTTCGCGTCATAAAGAGTTGCAAGATAAATAATATATAATGAAGAATGAAGAATGAAAAATGAAGAATCCGTTATGGGAAATTCTTAATACTTAATTCTAAATTCTCAATTCAAGGTAAATTATGGAACATTTATTAAGTTTATTCGTCCGCTCCATTTTCGTGGACAACATGATATTCGCGTTCTTCCTGGGTATGTGTTCGTACCTGGCTGTGTCAAAGAACGTGAAGACTGCCGTCGGACTGGGTATTGCGGTAACCTTCGTGTTGGTGGTTACGCTGCCGGTCAACTATCTGTTGCAGACTAAAGTGCTGGGTCCCAATGCTCTTGTCGAGGGCGTGGATCTGAGTTTCCTTAGTTTTATTCTTTTCATTGCCGTGATTGCAGCTATCGTACAGCTGGTAGAAATGATTGTAGAGCGTTTCAGCCCTTCATTGTATGCCTCGTTGGGTATCTTCCTGCCGCTGATTGCCGTTAACTGTGCCATCATGGGTGCCTCTCTGTTCATGCAGCAGCGTATTACGCTGGGCGAAAGCGATCCGAAGTACATCGGTGACGTTTGGGATTCTATCTCTTACGCTCTTGGTTCGGGTCTGGGCTGGTTGCTGGCTATCGTAGGTCTGGCTGCCATTCGCGAAAAGATGGCTTATTCAGACGTTCCTGCCCCGCTGAAAGGTCTGGGTATTACGTTTATCACAGTAGGCCTCATGGCAATGGCATTTATGTGTTTCTCTGGTTTGAACATCTAATAAAGAAAGGAATAAGACAATGGATATGAATATGATATTAGCAAGCATTGGAGTATTCCTGGTGGTTGTTCTGTTGCTTGTGATAATTCTGCTGGTTGCCAAGAACTTCCTGGTGCCTTCAGGAAACGTGAAACTTACCATGAACGGCGACAAAGTGCTGGATGTTGCATCTGGCGGTACGTTGCTGAATACCTTGGCTGTTAATGGTGTGTATCTTTCTTCTGCCTGTGGTGGAAAAGGATCGTGCGGACAATGTAAATGTCAGGTTGTAGAAGGTGGCGGTGAAATTCTGCCTTCTGAAGTTCCTCACTTCAGCCGTAAACAACAGAAAGACCACTGGCGTCTGGGTTGTCAGGTTAAGGTGAAGGGTGACATGTCAATCAAGGTTCCCGAAAGCGTATTGGGAGTAAAAGAGTACGAATGTACCGTTATCTCCAACAAAAACGTGGCTACCTTTATCAAGGAATTCAAAGTGCAGCTTCCTGCCGGTGCCCATATGGACTTCCTGCCGGGTTCGTATGCACAGATCAAGATTCCTGCATTCGCGATGGATTATGACAAGGATATCGATAAAGGCCTTATCGGCGACGAGTATTTGCCGGCATGGCAGAAGTTTGGCCTCTTCCCGTTGAAGTGTGTCAACCCTGAGCCTACCGTACGTGCTTACTCTATGGCCAACTATCCGGCCGAGGGTGATGTGTTCATGCTGACAGTACGTATCGCTACTCCTCCGTTCAAGCCCGACCGCAGTGGCTTTATGGATGTTAATCCGGGTATCGCTTCTTCTTACATCTTTACCCTGAAACCGGGTGACAAGGTGACGATGAGTGGTCCTTACGGAGACTTCCATCCGCACTTCGACTCGAAGAAGGAGATGATCTGGGTAGGTGGTGGTGCCGGTATGGCTCCGTTGCGTGCACAAATCATGCACATGACCAAGACGCTGAATACTCGCGACCGCGAAATGCACTACTTCTACGGTGCACGTGCCTTGAACGAGGTATTCTACCTGGACGACTTCCTCGGACTGGAAAAAGAATTCCCCAACTTCCACTTCCATCTGGCACTCGACCGTCCCGATCCTGCTGCCGATGCTGCAGGCGTGAAGTATACTCCGGGCTTCGTTCATACGGTTATGTACGACACATATCTGAAGAATCACGAGGCTCCCGAAGATATTGAATACTACATGTGTGGTCCTGGCCCGATGTCGAAGGCTGTGGTCAACATGCTTGACGGTCTGGGTGTTGAGTCATCCAGCATTATGTACGATAACTTCGGCGGATAATTAACCTGCCTGAAACTGGATAAATGCGGAGCGGTAACTGGATTTCGAAACAGTTGTCGCTCCGTCGTTTTTATATAGATAAACATTCGTCTTGTTTCTTTAGGATTATAAATGTTTTGGGTTTGGCGGTAATTTCGTAACTTTGCGGTCTGATTATGGAATGTATGAAGCATATATATACCGTTTTATTCTTCTGTCTGGTGTCTTTATTCATATCTTTTGACGCTTCTGCCCAGATAAAAGGTGTGGTTACGGATTCCTTGACCAATGAGCCTCTGATGTATATTACCGTTCAGTACGAGGGAAAAGGAGTGGGCGCCATAACGAATGCCGAGGGTGAATATCAAGTCGAGACACGTAAGGGCTGGGATGAGCTGATGTTTTCAGCTATTGGATATATTACAAAGCGGGTGAAGCTGACTCCGGATACCAAGGTTCTTAATGTGCAATTGGCACCGGCTGATGTGATGCTGTCCGAAGTCGTAGTAAAGCCCAAAAAGGAAAAATATTCGCGTAAGAATAATCCTGCCGTGGATTTCATGCGAAAAGTAATTGCCAATAAGAAGGCTTTGAAGCTGGAAGAAAATGACTATTACCAGTACCAGAAGTACGAGAAGATGAAGATGTCCATCAACGATGTTACTCCGGAGAAGATGGAAAAAGGCATCTATAAGAAATTCTCTTTCTTCAAAGACCAGGTAGAAGTCTCGCCCAAGACCAACAAGATGATCCTTCCCATTTCGATTAAGGAAACGGCTTCCCGAACCATTTACCGGAAGAGTCCGAAAAGCGAGAAGACCATCATTGAAGGAATGAATTCAACCGGTATCGAAGAGTTCTTCAATACCGGCGATATGCTGGGTACTATCTTGAATGATGTCTTTTCGGACATTAATATCTACGATGATGATATCCGTCTGTTGCAACGCCGTTTTGTGAGCCCCATCGGTCGGGGAGCCATTACTTTCTACAAATATTACCTGATGGATACCTTGATGGTGGACAAACAGGAGTGTGTGCACCTGACTTTTGTGCCTCAGAATCCGCAAGACTTTGGCTTTACCGGACATTTGTATGTGGTGAAAGACTCTACGTATGCAGTGAAACGCTGTACTATGAATCTGCCCAAACGAACGGGGGTGAACTTTGTGGATAATATGGATATCGTTCAGGAATATGAGCAGCTGCCCGACGGTAACTGGGTGCTGACCGACGATGATATGACGGTGGAACTGGTTTTTGTGAAAGGCATTCAGGGACTGGAAGTGCAACGTACCACCAAATATACGGATTATAAATTCGATGAAATAGAACCGCGGCTTTTCCGTTTGAAAGGAAATGTTATCAAGGAAGCCAATATGCTGGCCAAGAGTGATGAATACTGGGCCAAGGTTCGGCAGGTTCCTCTCACCAAGAAAGAGAGCAACATGGACATATTCATGAACCGGATTGAGCAGATACCAGGTTTCAAATACGTCATTTTCGGTGCCAAGGCGCTGATCGAGAATTTCGTGGAAACAGGTAGCAAAGAGCATCCGAGCAAAGTGGATATTGGTCCTATCAATACAATGATTACCAGTAACTATGTCAACGGTACCCGTTTCCGTCTGAGTGCTATGACTACCGGAAACCTGCATCCACACTGGAGTTTCAGCGGCTATGGAGCCTATGGTACGAAAGACAAGAAATGGTTTTATTCCGGTCAGGCGGCCTATTCTTTCAACAAGCGCGAATATGTGCTGTGGGAGTTCCCCAAACATTATCTGGCCTTTAAGTATACTTACGACGTCATGTCGCCTATGGACAAGTATCTGATGACCGATAAGGATAATATGTTTGTCGGATGGAAGTGGACCACTGTCGACCAGATGTCCTATATACGCGATGCTACGCTGACTTATGAGCTTGAAACCAATAGCGGATTTTCCGTAATGGCCATGGCACGCCACCGCAACGACCAGCCTGCCGGCGTGTTGCAGTACTGGAAGAACAATGGCAAGGTGGCCGGCCAGTGGGATGCCACAAATACGCTGGTGCACGACATGACTACCACCGAACTGGGAGTTACGTTGCGCTATGCTCCCGGCGAGACGTTTGTCAATACCAAGCAGCGCCGTGTACCGGTGTCGCTCGATGCTCCGGTATTCACACTGTCGCATACGGCCGGCTTTAAAGGAGTGCTGGGTGGAGAATACAACTTCAACCTGACAGAACTCAGTTTGCGTAAGCGTATATGGTTTGGCTCGTGGGGCAAGCTGGATGTTACGGCCCGTGCCGGCGCACAATGGAACACGGTTCCGTTCCCCTTGCTGAATCTGCCTATGGCCAATCTTTCGTACATTACCCAGAATAATGAGTCATTTAACCTCATTGACAATATGGAGTTCTTGAACGACCGCTATGCGTCGTTGGCACTGAGCTATGACATGAACGGAAAACTCTTCAACCGTATTCCGCTTATCAAGCGCCTGAAGTGGCGCGAGCGTTTCCGCATCCGGGGCTTGTGGGGAACACTGACAGACAAGAACAATCCGTACAAGAGCAACAATCCCGACCTGTTCCTGTTTCCGATGCGCAACGGATTGCCAACCAGTTACGTGATGGGCAAGACGCCTTATGTCGAAGCAAGTGTGGGAATATATAACATCTTCAAGCTGATACATATCGAATATGTCCGGCGTCTGACCTATACCAATATGCCGGGGGTACAGAAAGATGGCATACGTTTTATGATATTGACGATATTCTAAAGAAAAGAAAGGAAGTACACGTGCAACCATTAGCAGAAAGGCTCAGGCCTAAGACATTAGATGAATACATCGGCCAAAAACATTTAGTTGGCCAGGGAGCTGTATTACGCAAGATGATCGATGCCGGGCGCATTTCTTCCTTCATATTGTGGGGCCCTCCCGGAGTAGGAAAAACAACTTTGGCACAAATCATAGCCAATAAGCTGGAGACTCCTTTCTACACATTGAGCGCTGTTACGAGCGGCGTGAAAGACGTGCGTGACGTGATAGACCGTGCCAAGAGCAACCGTTTCTTCTCGCAGGCCAGTCCTATTCTTTTCATCGACGAAATTCATCGTTTCAGCAAGTCGCAGCAGGATTCGTTGCTGGGAGCCGTCGAGCAGGGAGTTGTTACGCTGATTGGAGCCACTACCGAGAATCCTTCTTTCGAGGTTATCCGTCCGTTGTTGTCGCGCTGCCAGCTCTATGTGCTGAAGTCGCTTGAAAAGGACGACCTGCTTGAACTGCTGAACCGCGCCATTACTACCGACGTGGTATTGCGCGAACGTACCATCGAACTTCGCGAGACAACAGCCATGTTGCGCTACAGTGGTGGCGATGCCCGTAAGTTGCTCAATATTCTCGATCTGGTTGTTTCGTCCGAGTCGGATGATCCGGTTGTCATTACCGACCAGCTGGTGACCGACCGCTTGCAGCAGAATCCGCTTGCTTACGACAAGGATGGCGAAATGCACTACGACATCATATCCGCTTTCATCAAGTCTATTCGTGGCAGCGATCCCGATGCGGCTATCTACTGGTTGGCCCGTATGGTCGAGGGTGGGGAGGACCCGGCGTTTATAGCCCGCCGGTTGGTTATTTCGGCTTCCGAAGACATCGGCCTGGCCAATCCTAATGCCATGCTTTTGGCCAATGCCTGTTTCGATGCGGTGATGAAGGTCGGATGGCCCGAAGGACGTATCCCTTTGGCCGAGACAACGATTTATCTGGCTACCAGCCCCAAGAGCAATTCGGCTTATAACGCCATCAACGATGCACTGGAACTTGTCCGGCAGACGGGTAACTTGCCTGTCCCCCTGCACTTGCGCAATGCTCCTACCAAGCTGATGAAACAGTTGGGCTATGGCGACAACTATAAGTACGCACACGACTATCCGGGACATTTTGTCCGCCAGCAGTTTATGCCCGACGACCTGAAGGAGCATCGCATCTGGCAGCCGCAGGACAATGCAGCGGAGCAGAAACACAGTGACCGTATGCAAGCTTTGTGGGGCGAGCGTTTTAAGAAGAAATGAAAGAGTGAATGATAATAATAACAGAATAAAATTGTAGAACTATGAAAATTGTAGCATTAGACGGCTATGCCGCCAATCCGGGAGACCTTTCCTGGGATGAACTGAAGGCTTTGGGCGAATGTGTCATTTATGACCGTACTGCTCCTGAAGAAGTACTTGAACGTGCCGCCGATGCCGAGGTGGTGCTGACCAATAAGGTTGTCATTACAGCCGAAATGATGGCTGCATTGCCACAATTGAAATATATCGGAGTGATGGCTACCGGATATAACATCGTTGATATCGATGCAGCCCGCGAACGCGGCATTATCGTTACCAATATACCTTCGTATAGCACCGATTCGGTAGCGCAGATGGTTTTTGCCCATATCCTGAACATTGCTCAGCAGGTGCAGCACCATTCCGAAGCGGTACATCAGGGACGTTGGACTTCCAGCAAGGACTTCTGCTTCTGGGATACACCGCTTATCGAACTGCGTGGCAAGAAGCTGGGTATCGTAGGACTGGGCAATACGGGATATACGACGGCACGCATAGCCATCGGTTTTGGCATGGAAGTGTATGCATATACCTCCAAATCCTCTTTCCAGCTTCCACCCGAGATCAAGAAAATGGAGCTGGACCAGCTGTTCAGCGAGTGCGACGTCATCAGCCTTCACTGCCTGCTGACCGACAAGACACGCGAGCTGGTCAATGCAGCGCGTTTAAAACTGATGAAGCCTACAGCCATCCTTATCAATACCGGACGTGGACAGCTGGTCAACGAGCAGGATCTGGCCGATGCGCTTAACAACGGACAGATCTATGCAGCCGGACTGGATGTGCTTTCGCAGGAACCTCCTAAGGCCGACAATCCGTTGCTGACAGCCCGCAACTGCTACATCACTCCCCACATAGCCTGGGCAAGTGCTGCGGCTCGCGAACGGCTGATGGGAATCTTGCTCGACAACCTGAAAGGGTATATAGAAGGCAAGGTTATCAATAATGTTGCAAAGTGAAACAGTACCGATGAGTGAAGATACCTATAAGACCATTGTTGCTCCTTCCGAAGGTATATACACCGAGAAGCGCAGTAAGTTCATAGCCATGGCTTTTCCTGTGCGTACGGTAGACGAAATCAAGGTGCATCTCGAAGCTTGTCAGAAGAAGTATTACGATGCCCGCCACGTGTGCTATGCCTACATGTTGGGGCACGAGCGGAAAGACTTCCGGGCCAACGACAACGGAGAACCTTCGGGCACGGCAGGAAAGCCGATACTGGGACAGATCAACTCCAACGAACTGACGGACATCCTGATTGTGGTAGTACGTTATTTCGGTGGCATCAAGCTGGGGACCAGCGGACTGATACAAGCCTACAAGGCAGCAGCGGCCGAAGCCATTGCGGCTGCGGAGTTTGTCGAGCGAACGGTGGACGATGTGGTGTCTTTTCTATTCGAGTATCCTTTTATGAACGATGTGATGCGTGTTGTCAAGGAGATGAATCCCGAAATCGTGCAACAGGCTTATGACATGGATTGCAGTATGACACTTCGCATCCGCCGTTCGCTGATGCCTGCCCTTAAAGCGCGGCTCGAAAAAGTAGAAACCCTCCGTTATCCGGAGTAAATGATAGATTATTTATTTCATTTATATTATAAAGTAGTATGTCTTTCAACGCAACCAAACGAGAACTGGGCGAGATTTATACCTTTTTCCGCTTATTGGCTGATGGCGTAGTCGCAATGGGCACTCCACAAGCTGTGGCCGATGAGGGCGAACGCTGGCCTGTGGCCATGATACAACGTGAAGAGCACGATGGCACCCGCCGTTATTATGTAGGCGAAGACATCCGGACGGTCTCCGGAAGCCTGGAAAAGAACGGAAATTTTCTGCCCCGTCCCGACAGTGAGCGTCACTTCCCGCGCGAAGACTTTGCAACTGCTGCCACACTTGTGCTGGATCTGTTGAAGTTGCCGGGCGAAGAAGTGGAAGTCGATGACAGCCTGGAGGCTTTTCTTGATGCGGTCTGCATCTACGACCTCGAAGCCCGCACCGACGACCGTACCGATTTTTCTATCGCATTCTGGCATGCCGATGCGCCTCTTATGGGGTTTGCCGTCCGTTGCCGTCTCAGTCCGATGAATCCTTTGCTTGACGGAGGACGTACAGCCAATCTGAAGTTCGAACAGACGGGGATAAAGTTTGCCGTACCTACGGTGAACAAGATTAATGCCCTGCCCGAAGCTCCTAACGAGGTGGCCGACCGCATGCTGATGATAGAGCGCCTGGGCGGTGTACTGAAGTATGCCGATGTAGCCGATCGGGTGTTCCGTTGCAATCTGCTGATGATCGATCTTCACTTTCCGCGCATGCTGGCCGAGATGGTCCGGCTGATGCATCTGGAAGGCATTACCCGCGTCAGCGAACTGACCGAACGTATCCGTGAAATCAACCCGCTGAAGATAAAGGACGAACTGATTCAGAAACATCATTTCTATGAGTACAAGATGAAACAGTTCCTCATGGCCTTGGCTTTGGGCATGCGTCCGGCCAAAATCTATAATGGTACCGACTCGGCTGTCGAAGGCATGCTGCTGACCGATGGCAAGGGGGAGGTAATCTGTTATCACCGTTCCCGCTATCAGGTGTTTGCCGATTTCCTTTTTCAGAATACCCGTTTCGAGAAGGGCTCGCTTGACAAGGACAAATACGGATTCCTGGAAAGGGAGAATGGCAGCTATTATTTCAAACTGAATGCCAAGATAGGGCTGGTGAAACGCTGACGTCTGTCCTTTGGGGACTGGACAGTTTGAGAAATATCAAACGATATAATAAAACATATTATTATTTCAACTTTCACAAGCTTAAGTTGCAGTTGGCGAGCAACAAGTTAACGAGTTGACAAGGTGTTTGTAGCGAGCCGTTTCAAGCGGAACTTTATCAAACGGGGCATTCCAGCCCAGTAGACTTGTTGACTGAAGCCTTGTCAACTAATAAGTTGAGCACTTGCGAAACTTAAATTATTATTATGAACGAAGTATTACAGAACATCAAGGCACGTCACAGTACACGTGTCTACACCGAAAAGCAAGTTTCTGTCGAGGACTTGTCTTTGATATTGGAGGCTGCGACTCATGCTCCCAGTGGTATGAATTTTCAGGACTGGCATTTTACAGCCATCCAGAATGCCGATCTGTTGCGCCAGCTCAACGACAAAGTAAAGGAAGCCTTTGCTGCAAGTGATAATCCGCAGTGGCAGGAGCGTGGCCACAGCGATTCGTATTGCTGCTACTATCATGCTCCTACGCTGGTGATTGTTTCGGGCAAGGCAGACAGCTCGTTGACTCCTTTCGATTGTGCCTGTGCACTTGAGAACATTTTTCTGGCCGCTACCTCCCTCGGCATTGACTCTTGCTGGATCAATCAGCCCGGACAGACGTGTGACC
>NZ_FR883117.1:15112-19386 GCF_000435115.1 Bacteroides sp. CAG:633
TGACCATCCGGCCATGCGTGCGTTTCTTACCGAGGAGTTGGGCATCCCGTCCGACTATCGCATATTCGGTTGTGCAGCTTTGGGATATGCGCCTGCTGGTACGCCTGTCAAGGAACGTAAAATCAAGGAATATACAGTGACGATGATTCGCTGAAAGCACCGGTACTGACCATTGATTTTTCCCTAACTGGAGAATTATTTTTTCCCAGTTAGGGAAAAATTTTTTTCTAACTGGGCATTTTTCCTGACTCTGACTATTTGAATTTCTTCACACAACTAAGCCTTGCGATGATTGGCCTATGGAGACCAATATGGTTCCTTTATAGGAATTTATAGTTTAATCATCGGGACGGTTCCCATAAAAATACAGCTTTACAGGAATAGATTTTTGAGATGGAAAAAAGGATTATTATGTATTTTTGATAAAGAAACTGCGATAAAATTGACTTTATGTTCGTAAAAAAGCGTATCTTTGCACTGCAAATCTTAAAAAGTATAAGCTATTATGTGTGGAATCGTAGGCTATATAGGTCACAGAAAAGCCTACCCCATTCTTATCAAAGGACTGAAGCGGTTGGAGTATCGCGGGTATGATAGTGCTGGGGTAGCATTGATCAGTGACAGTTGTCAGTTGAATGTATACAAGACGAAAGGGAAAGTGGCAGACCTCGAAACTTTCGTCAGTCAAAAAGATATTTCCGGTACTATCGGTATTGCCCATACTCGTTGGGCCACTCACGGGGAACCTTGTTCCGCCAATGCTCATCCTCATTATTCCTCTTCCGGGCGCTTCGCCCTTATTCATAACGGTATTATTGAAAATTATGCAGTGCTGAAGGAAAAACTTCAGGCAAAAGGCTATCAGTTCAACAGCAGTACGGACACGGAAGTGCTGGTTCAGCTGATAGAGTATATACAGTCGGCCGACCACATCGACCTGCTCACTGCCGTACAGCTTGCCTTGAGGGAGGTGATAGGGGCGTACGCCATCGCCGTGATGGACCGCGACAATCCCGACGAAATCGTCGCAGCCCGCAAGAGCAGCCCGCTGGTAGTCGGGATTGGCGAAGGCGAATTTTTCCTGGCTTC
Organism: Bacteroides sp. CAG:633; assembly: GCF_000435115.1. NCBI lineage: Bacteria > Pseudomonadati > Bacteroidota > Bacteroidia > Bacteroidales > Bacteroidaceae > Bacteroides > Bacteroides sp. CAG:633. The sequence goes on from NZ_FR883117.1 coordinate 16,202, forward strand.
CGATGCTACTCCTATCGTTGAGTATACTGACAAGGTGGTATATCTGGAGGATGAGGAGATCGCGGTGATCCGTCGCGACAGTCCGCTGAAGGTAGTCAATCTGAATAATGTAGAATGTCCGCACAAGGTACAGACGGTATCCATGAACTTAGGACAGCTGGAGAAAGGCGGTTATCCGCACTTCATGCTGAAAGAGATTTTCGAGCAGCCGGCCTGCATCAACGATTGTATGCGGGGCCGCGTCAACGTAGAAGGAAACAATGTGGTACTGTCTGCCGTTATAGACTATAAGGAACGTCTGCTGGCAGCCAAACGCTTCATTATCGTGGCGTGCGGTACGTCGTGGCATGCCGGGCTGATAGGCAAGCAACTGATAGAAACGTTTTGCCGTATTCCGGTTGAGGTGGAATATGCTTCAGAATTCCGTTATCGCGACCCGGTAATCAGTTCGGACGATGTGGTGATAGCCATTTCGCAGAGTGGTGAGACAGCCGATACGCTGGCTGCCGTAGAACTGGCCAAGAGCCGTGGAGCTTTCATATACGGCATCTGCAATGCCGTCGGTTCGAGCATTCCGCGGGCTACCGATACGGGGTCGTACATACACGTTGGTCCCGAAATCGGTGTGGCTTCTACCAAGGCCTTTACGGGGCAGGTGACGGTGCTTGCCATGCTGGCACTGACGTTGGGACGCGAGAAGGGGACGATAGACGAAGCCAAGTACGTGTCCGTAGTGCAAGAGTTGCAGCACATTCCGGAGAAGATGGAAGAGGTGCTGAAGCTGAACGACCGCATAGCCGAACTGTCCAAGATATTCACCTATGCGCATAACTTCATCTACCTGGGCCGCGGATATGCCTATCCGGTGGCACTGGAGGGTGCGCTGAAGCTGAAAGAAATATCCTACATACATGCCGAGGGTTATCCGGCTGCCGAGATGAAGCACGGTCCTATTGCCTTGATCGATGCCGAAATGCCGGTCGTTGTGGTGGCCACGCAGAACGGACTTTACGAAAAGGTACTGAGCAACATACAGGAGATAAAGGCACGCAAGGGCAGGGTAGTGGCACTCGTGACTAAGGGAGATAACATTATTAGCCGCGTGGCCGACACGGTGATCGAACTGCCTGCCGTCATGGAATGCCTCGACCCGCTGATAACGACTGTCCCCTTGCAGCTGCTGGCCTATCACATTGCTGTGTGCAAGGGCATGGATGTGGATCAGCCGAGAAACCTGGCAAAGTCGGTTACAGTAGAATAATAGAATAATCCGGATAATGATATGGAACAATTGAAACATGAATGCGGTGTGGCGATGATACGCCTTCTAAAGCCGCTCGATTATTACCAGAAGAAGTATGGCACGTGGATGTACGGGCTCAACAAGCTCTATCTGCTTATGGAAAAGCAACACAACCGCGGACAGGAAGGAGCCGGACTGGCCTGTGTCAAGCTGGCTGCCAATCCCGGCGAGGAATACATGTTCCGCGAGCGTGCTTTGGGTTCGGGTGCCATTACCGAAATCTTCTCGACGGTGCAGAGCCACTTCAAGGATCTGACTCCCGAACAGCTGGCCGATGCCGGTTATGCCGAGAAGTGCCTGCCGTTTGCCGGCGAAGTCTACATGGGGCATTTGCGCTATTCCACTACCGGCAAGTCGGGACTGACCTATGTGCACCCCTTCCTGCGCCGCAACAACTGGCGGGCCAAGAACCTGGCTCTTTGCGGCAACTTCAATCTGACCAACGTTGACGAAATATTTGCCCGCATCACGGCCATGGGGCAACATCCCCGCAAGTATGCCGATACGTATATCATGCTCGAACAGGTAGGCCATCGTCTGGACCGCGAGGTAGAACGTCTGTTCAACATGGCCGAAGCCGAAGGACTGACCGGCATGGATATTACGCATTATATCGAAGAGCATATCGACCTGGCCAATGTCCTGCGTACTTCGAGCAAGGACTGGGATGGCGGTTACGTGATGTGCGGTCTGACAGGCAGCGGCGAGAGCTTTGCCGTGCGCGATCCGTGGGGCATCCGTACAGCCTTCTGGTATCAGGACGAAGAGATAGCCGTACTGGCCAGCGAGCGTCCCGTGATACAGACCGTACTCAATGTTCCGGCCGACAGCATTCACGAACTTCAGCCCGGACAGGCCATTTTCATCAGCAAGGCAGGCCGCTTGCGTGCGGTGCAAATCAACAAGCAGCGCGGACTGAAGCCCTGTTCCTTCGAACGCATCTACTTCAGCCGTGGCAGCGATATGGATATTTATCGCGAGCGGAAACTGCTGGGCGAGAAACTGGTGCCCAGCATCCTGAAAGCTGTCAATTACGACATCGACCATACCGTCTTCTCCTTCATCCCCAATACAGCCGAGGTAGCTTTCTACGGAATGCTTCAGGGGCTGGACGAGTATCTGAACGAGGAGAAGGTGAAACAGATAGCCGCTTTGGGCCACAACCCCAGTCACGACGAACTGGAACGCATCCTGTCGCGCCGCATCCGTAGCGAGAAGGTAGCCATCAAGGACATCAAGCTGCGCACGTTCATCGCCGAAGGCAACACGCGCAACGACCTGGCGGCCCACGTTTACGACATTACTTACGGCAGTCTGGAGGCCGGGGTGGACAATCTTGTCATCATCGACGACTCCATCGTTCGCGGCACCACCTTGCGTCAGAGCATTATCGGCATTCTGGACCGTCTCAATCCGAAGAAGATTGTCATCGTCAGCTCCTCGCCACAGGTACGCTATCCCGACTATTATGGCATCGACATGTCGCGCATGAGCGAGTTCATCGCCTTCCGTGCTGCCATCGAGCTGTTGCGCGACCGCGACATGAAGGACGTCATCGCCGCCGTCTACCGCAAGTCAAAGGATCAGGCCGACCTGCCCAAGGAGCAGATGGTGAACTACGTGAAGAACATCTACGCTCCCTTCACCGACGACGAGATTTCGGCCAAGATGGTGGAACTGCTCAAGCCCGAGAATGTCCGTGCCAAGGTGCAAATCGTCTACCAGCCCCTTGAAGGACTTCACGAGGCCTGTCCCAACCATCCGGGCGACTGGTACTTCAGCGGCGACTATCCTACGCCGGGCGGTGTGAAGCTGCTCAACAAGGCGTTTATCGACTATATCGAGCAGGTGTACCAGTTCTAGCCTCACCCCCCGGCCCCCT
>NZ_FR883117.1:19401-21508 GCF_000435115.1 Bacteroides sp. CAG:633
CCCCCCGGCCCCCTCTCCCAAAGAGAGGGGGAGGAGAGGGCATATCGTATGATACTTTATTATATGTACAACTATACCTTATTATATATACAACATGACTAATCAGCATTCAACTAATTTACATTCTTCCTCCTCCCTCTCCTTGGGAGAGGGGAAGGGGGTGAGGCCCGAGGGACGTGCGTGCTCCCTTATCCTCTCCGACGGTACCGTTTTCCGCGGCCGTTCGTTCGGTTATGAAAAGCCGGTAGCAGGCGAGGTGGTATTCAACACGGCTATGACGGGTTATCCCGAGAGCCTGACCGACCCCTCGTATGCCGGACAGTTGATGACCCTGACCTACCCGCTGGTGGGCAACTACGGCGTACCTCCTTTCACCATCGAAGCCAACGGACTGGCCACTTTCATGGAGAGTGAGAAGATTCATGCCGAAGCTATCATCGTCAGTGACTACTCGGAGAACTACAGCCACTGGAATGCTGTAGAAAGCCTGGCCGATTGGTTGAAGCGCGAGCAAGTGCCCGGCATCACGGGCATCGACACCCGCGAACTGACCAAGGTGTTGCGCGAGCATGGGGTGATGATGGGGCGCATCGTATTCGATGATAATGAAGAATTAAGAATGAAGAATGAAGAATCAGGCTGCGCTGCGGCGCCGCATGGCAATTCTTCATTCGGAGGCGAAGCCGACATTCTTCATTCTTCGATCGAAGAATCACGATTGAAGAAGTCGCACCGCAGGGCAAATTCTTCATTTTTCGTTCTTCATTCTTCATTTATTTACAGGTTTTTATTGCTCGCCACCACACTACCGTCAAACAGATGCACTGTGCGGTGGGCAAAGGAAGCATCGTGTTGCGAGTGGGTCACCATGATGATGGTAGTGCCTTCGCTGTTCAGTTCGCTCAGCAGTTTGATGACCTCGGCACCGTTCTTCGAGTCGAGGTTACCGGTAGGCTCGTCGGCCAGTATCAGTTTAGGATTGGTCACTACAGCACGGGCAATGGCTACACGCTGCTGCTGTCCGCCCGATAGCTGCTGGGGGAAGTGCTGCGCCCGATGGCTGATGGCCATACGCTTCAGAATGTCGTGTACACGCTGTTTACGTTCGGCAGCCTTGATGCCGAGATAGGTCAATGGCAGCTCCACGTTCTCGAATACGTTCAGTTCGTCTATCAGGTTGAAGCTCTGGAAGACGAAGCCTATCTTGCCCTTACGGACGCGTGTACGGTCTTTTTCGCGCAGATCGGCTACCTCCTGCCCCAACAGTTTATAACTGCCCGAGGTAGGATTATCCAACAGACCGAGGATGTTCAGCAGGGTCGACTTGCCACAGCCCGACGGTCCCATGATGGCTACAAACTCACCCTCGTCCACATGAAGGTTTACTTGGTTCAATGCTACGGTTTCTACTTCCGTCGTACGGAAAACTTTGCTAAGGTTGTTGATTTCGATCATAATAGTATAAAATGAAGAATTAAGAATGAAGAATGAAGAATTGGAAATGAAGATTTCGGAAAGAAAAATTTGTACCGCAGGGCAAATTCTTCATTCTTCGTTCTTCATTCTTCATTAAATTATAGTTTATTCGCTCTTAATACTCAGCACCGGATTCTCATTCGCTATGCGCCACGACTTCCACAATACGCAAGCCATGATAACTGCCAGCACAATCAGCCCTATCAGCACATAGGCGACAGCCGACATCGATGCCTGTGCGCTGAACATCTCCATCCACAGGGAGTTGACATACCACGACGCTGCTACACCTACCAATACCGCAGGGCCGGCCACCCAAAGCACATCGCGCCCCAGCAGGCTGAGGATGGAAGATGCTTCCGCACCGTTCACCTTGCGGATGGCTATCTCCTTGCTTCGGCGCTGCACTTCGTCGGCTGTGTAGCCCAGCAATCCCATAAGCATGATGAAGAACATCACGACGCCAGCCACTACTGTAGCGTTGCGGAACACGCGGACGGGGTTGTACAGCATATTCATGCTCTCTTCCATCGAAGTGAAGTCGATGGTCTTGTCGGGGAAGGCTTCGGCAGCATCCTTCGTCAGACGTTGCAGGTTCTCGGCGAAAGGCTCTTTCAGCAGAAAATGCAAG